>JAQYWP010000516.1 GCA_029379285.1 Rhizonema sp. PD38 | reverse complement strand
CGGTATTTGTATATAGGTGCCGCCTATGCACAGACTGGGAACTCTCCATTGCAAGCATTTATGAAAGTCGATTTAGAATCAGGAAAACGACAAGTTTGGAGTGCAGCCCCGCGAGGTTTTGCCAGTGAACCAGTTTTTGTCCCTCGCCTAGGTTCAGAAAAGGAAGATGATGGTTGGGTGCTGGCTTTGGTATACAATTCTGAACACCATCGTTCAGATGTAGTGATTTTGGATGCCAATGATTTTAGTCAGAAACCATTAGCACGTTTGCATCTAAAGCATCATGTTCCCTATGGCTTGCATGGCAGTTTTACGAACGAGTTATTTGCATAATATTACCTTTGTGCGTTTAGCCTAAAACCCATCGCTTGAAAGGCGATGGGTATGACTTATCGTCATATCATGTTCGGTAAATGAGTTATAAATAAAAGATAGGTTCGTAGTTGCGCTTTAGCGCTCTTATAGCAGTTTTCACATTGATGGACTACATAACTCGTGTAAGGGCAGGTTTTAGATCATCTTGGATGTACCCAGATATTATCTGGATCAAACCTGCCCCTACTCCAAGACAGTGATCTATACATCTGAAAATCGCTCTTAATAGTTTGAGAGCGTTCACCTTTAGGCGTTGCCGCCTGCTCGCCAGCGCAACTACGAACATTATTATAAGTGTTTAACAGAACATGATATCAGCCTTCTGGGTAAGTTATGTTTGCAGTGATACATATAGCAGATGTTACCAAGGGCATTGCACCTCTTCATTGTGATCGCTTTTTAATACATCTGCACTGCTCTTGACTTCAGTTGCCCACATCTCATAGTTTGTGACACTATTAAGTGCAGAATGTGGGTCACAACTTTCTGTGTATCCGAAAACCGATTGTCTTTGGGTGTTCTCAATCCATCTCAAATGTTAAGAACTATGTGCATCTACTCTTTATCATTTCCACCAAGAAGAACGATTTCTGATCAAGTAACCATCTTCTTGATAGCTCCAAATGTTTCTGAACAAATGGGAGGAGAAGCGATGAAAGCACTCCAGATTTCTCAACAGCTTAAGCGGATTCACCCGAAGACGATTCAAATAACTCATGAGCGCAACGAGATCGAGATTCGTAGGCATTTGAAGCTAGAAAACGTGCTATTCGTCAAGGATGATTGGATAACAATTTTCCTGTGGAAATCCTTAGTTTTTCAGTGGTTGGTTGATGCTTGGTTTTCTAAAAAAGCCATCGCGCTCGCTGAAGATTATGTGAGGAAAAATAAGCTAGATCCCAGCAAGGTGATTATTCACCAGACAGAGCCAAACTCCCCGGTAATCCCTCGAACAATCTCTAAAAATTTCTATAACGTTTTCGGGCCTATCAATGGAAACATCTACTATCCCGAAATATTTAGAGCGAAAGAAACTTTTAAGACTAAGCTTAGACGTATACTCCATATCCCATTTCAAAAATTTAACAGCCTCTTCTTTCGCGCAGTAGCTAAAGCTGATTTACTTTTCATTGCAGGTGGATCTCGAACGAAAAATTCGATGATTGCGGCAGGGGCACGACCTGAGAAAATGATAGACTGCTTAGACTGTGGTATAAAAGACGAGATCCTCAACCGACCTAGAGTTGAACATAAGGGAGAAAACTTCAAATTTATTCACTTCGGGCGATTAGTATTTCATAAATGTACATTTCTCATTATCGAAAGCTTAGTAAAGACGAAAAATCAAATCTCGTTAGATATAGTTGGTAAAGGACCTGAGTTGGAACGTTGTCAGGCTCTCGCTAAAGAGCTTGGCGTAGAAGATCGCGTGAACTTCTTAGGTTGGTATACTCATCATGATGAACTCCTCGATTCCCTGAAAAACTTTCGCGGATTTATCCTTCCCAGCATAGAGGATTCTAATGGCATTGTTGTTCAAGAGGCAATGGCATTAGGACTCCCCGCGATTTGTCTCGATTGGGGAGGACCGCAACTTCTTGTCGAACACGGTGTAACAGGCTACTTAATTGAACCTAAAAATCAAGAATTTATCACTAATCACATCGCAAAGTACCTAGACGAATTAGCCGTAAATGGGAACTTAGCAGAGAAAATGTCTATAGCCTCTCGAGAAAAAGCTCAGAACTGGCGGTGGTCAAGTGTGATAAATCAATGGACTAGCTACTATTTAAAACTGCTAACCTGACAGTTTTAAATAGAAACTATACAAGCCATGATTTGATTACTATTTGAGGTATTGCTAGACTGTTATTGCAGTCATAATATGAGTGGCAAAATCCTTGCCAAAGAGGCTCTATCTTTATAGAAGGTAATCAAAGTATGTCAGATCTGAAGCTTGTCATTGGCAATAAAAATTATTCATCGTGGTCTCTCCGTCCTTGGCTAGCAATGAAGCAATTTGGGTTGGAGTTTAATGAAATTCGCATTCCACTCTACACCCCAGAATCTTCAGAAAAAATTTGCCAATACTCTCCGTCGGGAAAAGTACCAGTTTTGTTACACGGTTCTCAAACAGTGTGGGACTCTCTTGCTATTTGCGAATATTTGGCTGAAGAATTTCCTTCACACAACTGGTGGACAAATGATAAAACTGCACGCGCGCTCGCCCGTTCTATCAGCGCGGAAATGCACTCAGGCTTTCAACCTCTGCGTCAGAATATGTCAATGAATTGCCGTGCAAAACTTCCAGGTAAGGGTATGACTTTTGGGGTACAAAAAGATATAGACCGTATCACCGCCATCTGGCGAGATTGTCGCCAAATGTTTGGCTCTGGTGGTAATATGTTGTTTGGCGACTTTACAATTGCTGATGCTATGTTTGCACCAGTAGCTATAAGATTCATAACTTATGAAGTGCCGTTAGATGCTATTGCCAAGGATTATGTTGAGGCAATTTTGGCACTCCCGGCAATGCAGGAATGGATACAAGCAGGTTTGGCTGAGGTAGAAATTATTTCCAATTTTGAGTAGTGTATACTTACATCAAAGCACTAAGAAAAATCGATTCGCATACTCCTGTTAAGGTGATAGGGAGATGGGGTAATTCGGGAATGGGGAATGAAAAAATAAGCGGGTTAGTTCAAAAAACCCGCAAGGAATGCATTTTAAGTTGATTGATATTGACTTAACTTATCTGGGAAATCTTGCTAACAGTTCTTC
This sequence comes from Rhizonema sp. PD38, assembly GCA_029379285.1. Classification (GTDB taxonomy): domain Bacteria; phylum Cyanobacteriota; class Cyanobacteriia; order Cyanobacteriales; family Nostocaceae; genus Rhizonema. Next base: position 3,142 of record JAQYWP010000516.1, on the reverse strand, counting down.
GCGAGATAATTCAATACAAAGACGAGTATAATCCTCTGGCGGTAACTGTAGCATAGGTTCAACTATGCCAAATAATTCCTCATCCAAAGAACCAAAGCGGACTTTTAGCAAATTTTCCACAACTTGGCGTTGTCCTTGTTGTAAAATATTTGTCCTTTCTCGCTCGTAAACTTCTTTAAAGTTCATAATGATCTCCTGATCGTGTGGCTGTCGAGTCATTGTTGTTTTGCGATCGCCTTAGGCTTTAAAGCGAATTTTCTAGCATTTTTTATTTTAAATTATTCAAATAACCGATTTAAACCAAAAAATAGCTAATTTTATTGAAATTAAATATTAAAACATTGTTTTCATCTTTTTATCTTGAATAAAAGACTAAGTTTCTTAATATTTTATGAAAGTTACTTCAACATAAATTAATGGCATCGGCAGTTGCTTTCATACTATTTACAAAAAGACTCCCAAAACGACTGTAAGATAAGTAATACCATTTCTTCAAGGGACTCTTCCCGTCTCTCTTAAAGGTAGCGAAAGGAGGGAATCAAGCTTTCACTGGATTTCCAACTTTTAAAATTTTGCCTGCTTCCGAATCAGACACTTTTGTATTGACGGCTAACCGATAAAAATGGTTGAAGCGAGATAGAGTTGTCCAAGGAGGTAAAGACTCTCGTCGCTTCGCAATAAATATTTTCTGAAACTGAGGAAAAGCCTCACCAGTTTTAGAGTTTCGTGTAGGAACAACACAGCGTTGGCAAGGGTTAATTCCAGTAAACATGACATCTCCCACTTGAAAATGAACGGAGGAATTTTCTTCAGCAAATAATTGCTCCTCCCAGAAAGGTGGTACTCCGTCAATTTCAAGATTGGTTCGCATTCGGAATCGCACTTCATCAACACTTAATTCTGGAAACCATGATGCCACTGTTTCTAAAGTAGCGATGCTGATGATTGTCGGCCCAGATGCCTCTGTATCATCGGGAAAGCCCGTGACGGAATTTTGGACAAATTTAATTGTCAACCCAAAATAATTACATAACCAAGTTTCTAACTCTCTACGTTCTTTGTCAATATGAAAAACAAATTTCTCGCTTTTATTTTGAATTTGCACTGTAAGAATTCTTAAGTCAACATCCAACGATGATCGCAGTAAATGAATTCGAGGATTTCGCTTCCCATTCACAAAGTTACCTTTCTCATCAAACAAGGCAAATTCTCGATCATGTTCTAAGGCACCACTTCTAAGGAGAGTTGCTTGATTTGTGGCAAACCCATCGAAAGATTTGATCTGATAAATAAAAATGCTTGCTAGGTAAGGTGATAGACTTGACATTTCTTTGCAATTTGTTGACAATTGACTGAATTTTCTAAGCTGCAGTATAACCACCATCGACGAAGAGGACGGTACCTGTTACATAAGAGGATGCATCGGAAGCTAGGAAAATAACAGGACCAACTATTTCTTCTAGCCTCCCACGCCTAGCCATTGGTGTAAAGGTAGCGATTTGTGTTTGCTTGTCAGACTGAGCGTGTTCTGCCTCCGCACCTTGCATGATATTTTCCAAAAAGCCTGGTGCGATCGCATTTACGCGAATGTTTTTCTCTGCCCACTCAACCGCCATAACGCGAGTGAGCTGATTGATCCCACCCTTGGCAGCACTGTAAGCGACAAGTCCCTTGATCCCAACAACAGATGCGATTGACGAAATATTGATAATGGAACCGGACGTTCCCTGTTTCATCATTTGAAGAGCTGCAAGCTGAGAACAATTAAAGCATCCTTTGAGGTTAACGTCGATAATTTTATCCCATTCATCTTCTGCGAGATTCTCGCTTAGTTTGATAATATCAAAGCCAGCATTATTTACGAGGACATCAACACGTCCAAATTCTTTTACCGCAAACTCGATTAAGTCTTGACAGGTTGAATGTAAAGAGATGTCCACATAGGTTGAGGCTGCAATCCCTGTAGTATTGATTTCCTGTGCAATTTGGTTTGCGTTGTCTAGTATGCGATCGCATACTACAACTTTTGCTCCAAACTCAGCTAATCCCTTAGCCAAAATTTTTCCTAAGCCTCTTCCTGCCCCGGTAACGATCGCAACTTTATCTGTTAGAGCAAACAGCTTTGTAGTCATGTCCACGGCTTCTTCCTCCCGAACTGTTATCAGATTACCTGTCGTATCTTCGTATAATTCGGACCTTCGCAGTTTTTTAACAAATCGCCGTAATTCCCCTTCTTCAACGAAGTAAGGAGGGGAATTACGGCGGGAAAAATCGAAACCGTTTTCAACCGATATGAGGCACAGCGCAAAGCTACAGCCCAAGGGATACGCTTCCCCCGGCAGACTTTGCCGCCGACGGGCATAAAACATTTGAGATTTTTCCAATCTTGTCCGGAATTAATTTACTGCAAATGCTATAATACAGTAAGAAAAGAAAAACAGAGCAGGAGGTGATGTTAAGTGTTACGTAAGGTTGTAAAAATCCGTTTGGATCCTACAGAAGAACAACAAATTCAATTAGCGCAAGCTTTTGGGTGTTCTAGATGGTGGTGGAATTATGCTCTAAATTATTCAATTGAGACATATAAAGAAACTGGTAAAGGATTAGGACAATCGGCACTTAACGTCTCCGGCAGACTTTACGTGAGTGGACTTGTCCACACTGCGGCACTCATCATGACAGAGATGGAAATGCAGCAATAAATATTAGAGCGGAGGGCATTCGGATCATAAAATTGGCTGCTAGTCAGTCAGTTGGCGGAGGGAACCCCGTTACTGCTGGAGGAGGGGAGGTAAGACCAAAGAAAGGACGTAAGTCTAATCTGAGGCACTCCCCCGCGAGTCCAGAAGCCCCGTCTCCTTGAGGCGGGGTAGTTCACATAAGTAATTTAGCTCTAAGAGAGCTTAGTTTTTACATCTCCACTTTTACTAGTACTTTCTCGGGGGTAATACTCCTCTGTAAAGTAGTAGTGGCTGTGACGCTCATTCTTGAGAGTCACTTTATTCACTAACTTTCATAGCACATTTTGACCACAAGAAACTTATGTTTTTTAGTAAATCTGCCAGCATGACCTAGGAATCAGACACATTCACAACAAAAGACAGATACACGTAGGGGGATAACCTTGCTGCCGAGAGCGCGA
>JAQYWP010000048.1 GCA_029379285.1 Rhizonema sp. PD38 | reverse complement strand
CCATCGCACCGCCTGCTACACCAAAGGCGCAGCACACTCCCAAATTTTCTAGCATAGTCGCGATCGCATCGGCAACCGTAACTGTAGATACTGCATTGTCTGATTCTGACAAAACAGATGTGTTGGAGCTAACATTTGACTGAACGAGATCGAGTTTGCTTTGATTAAGAGATCCTACAGAGCCATTGGGTTGCAATTCCCGATCTGGCTTGTTGCTGGTTGGAGAAGTTGTTTGAGTGTAATTTATCATCATCGCTTCTACGTATTTTCGGAAACTACCATATGCCTGTTAGTTCGCCTAATTCAATATAAGCTGCACTTTTATTCACAGTTTTAGCAATATGTAAAGAGGAAGTTTGATTTCTTTTCAATACCTTTAATTTTCGACTGTACACTGAAAAAAATTGCAAGCTGTTTTCGCCGCCAATTGAAAACTTCCTTCTTCAAAGTGAAACTAATTCAGATGGTGCTTGAAGACAAGCCTACATAAGCTAAAGACGAAGGTGCAATACATAATCTTTTGATTGGTTTGTCTATTTTGTCGTTATTTTTACTAAAAAAATATATACCTTACTAAGTCTATAAATCTATTTCTTTTGATAGTTGATATTATTTTATGTATTTTTTGACACTTAAGAATCTTTGGTTGAGAACGTTATCCAACTCGTGAATTTTTAGAAAGTATAATTACTTAAACATCCATAATAAAGCCTGTCTAAGCTAGCTAATAATACAAATATTTGTATTTAGGTTTACCATATTACCTACAGTGATTCTACTTCCTCAGGTAGATGCGTCAGAATATTTACGGACTTAACATAACTTAACAAGAATCTAATACGTACTTGCTAGCACTTTGGTTTTCTATAGTAAAATTCCTGAGGAAGTAAGTTGCAAGAGACAGACTTCACAGGTACATGTTTTCTTGTGTCAGTTGGGGTTTTCTTGAGCAGGCAAAAACTAATTGACTATATATCTGTACAAATTTACAAATCCAGTTTCTATATTACTATGCATCTACCAATGAAAATTATGAATAGACATCTCCAGAAATTAGGTTTTCACCAAGGCAGGATAAGGGTTTCAGATTCTTTTTCGGAGATGTGTAATAGAAAACCAAGATGTAACGGATTACGAAAGCTTTTCTCAAAGAGTAGTTCGATGTTCATAGTTTTTTTGCTCAAAGTAGCAATTTTGACACTTCAAGAATTAGTTTATATCCGCGCTCTGTTTGATGAGAAGCTCAGTATATTAACAACATAGTAGCCATAAAATATACTGAATGTGGTACTTGAATTGTGACTCATTATTTTTTTAAAGATTTTGTAAAGTTATATTAATTTTCTTAAGAAGTTTGGTAAATATTGTAGGTGGACGACAAATTAACAGCCTTATAGGAAGTTGAGATTTTGAGTACAAGCCCGAGAATGGCTATTTAGTTCGCCAAGTTATGGAAAGGCATGGAGGGGCAATGAGTATTGGTAAATATGAACTTATTGAATCTGACACTCAATTAGCAATGCAGTGGGAAGGATTAAAATTTGCTCAATTTTTAGTTAACAATATTGCCGATGCTGCTTTTTGCATAGGGGCAGACTCGCAGTTTTTATATGTCAATGATGCAACTTGCAGGATGAGTGAATATTCTCGTCAAGAATTACTTTCAATGAAACTGCAAGACATAGATGTTTATTGGCGAAACAATGGGTTGGAACAATGGCGAAGTCTTGATAAATCTGGTTCTCTTACTTATAAGTCTCATTATGAGAAAAAGGGCGGTTGGAACTCTCCTGTAGAAGTCAAAATTAAGTATGTTGAATATCAAGGTACGGAGATAGGTTGTGCTTTTGTAAGCGAAACGCTTGAAGAGCTATCAGAGGTACGCCAACAGTATATAGAAAGCCTTCAGGTAAATCTACAGCAAGGAGTTGTGGAGTATCGAAGAACGGAACATGAACTAGCAACGTCTTTGTCTATACTTCGTTCTACTCTGGAATCTACTGCTAACGGCATACTTGCAGTGAATTTCGAAGGGGAAATACTTTACTACAATCGCAAATATGTTGATCTGTGGCAAATACCTATATCTATCGGCATATCAAAAAATTCATCTGATCTAGCCAAAGCCTTTTTCCTAAGTAAAGTTAAAGATTCAGAACTTTTTCTGAAGGCTATTTGGGATTTGCCCGCTAACTCAAATTATGAGAGCTACGATTTAATTGAGTTAAAGGATGGCAGAATATTTGCACATTACTCAGAACCGCAACGAATTGGTGAAAAAGTTATCGGCAGAGTTTGGAGTATCTGGGACATTACGCAATCCAAACGCACAGAAGAAGCACTTAAGCTGAACGAGGCAAGATTTCGGATTTTAGCGGAAACAACAGATGCCAGTATTTTTATTATACAAGATGAGCATATTTGTTATGTAAATCCCGCAGCAGAGGTTCTCACTGGCTACACTCAAAAGGAATTCTTCAATAACTTTGATATTAATCAACTTTTTAAAAGCAAAAAGCTGAGGCAGGTACACAAACAAGATGGAGGTGGAGGATATTGTGAATATCAAGAGATACAAATTGTTGCTAAAAACGGAATGGAGCGTTGGTTGGCCTGTACTGTGGAAGTCCTTGATGGAGTGTTAGATTTCGCCAAAAAACCAGTTCAACTGATCACAGCGATTGATATCACGGATTATAAACAAGCGGATTTAGAACTGCGTCAAGCTCTCGATCAGGCGAAAAGACTTAGCGAACTCAGAGAACGCTTTGTCTCCATGCTATGTCACCAGTTCCGCACACCGCTTAACGTTGTCTCATTCTCTGCTGACTTATTGAAGCGGCACATTCATCATTGGACTCAGGAGAAAAACCGATCTTATCTGGATATGATCCAAGCATCTGTCCAACAAATTAGTGAGTTACTTGATGAAATTCTGCTATTTGGTAGAGCAGAAGCAGCTAAATTAAAGTGTGACCCAAGACCCCTCGACCTGAATCAGTTTTGTCGTGATATCATCGCACAAATACAGTTAGCTGATGGCAACCGGAAATTAGTCAGTTTTGTCAGTCAAGGTAACTGCAAAACAGCCCATTTGGATCCAAAACTGCTACAACACATCCTGACAAACTTGCTTTCAAATGCTATTAAGTATTCATGTGCAGACAGCAAAGTAGATTTAGAAATTTTTTGTCAACCTGGACATGTAGTTTTTAAGGTTAAAGATGCAGGAATTGGGATTCCTGTAGTCGATCAACAACAGATATTTGAGCCTTTTTATCGTGGAAGTAATGTTGACAGTATACCAGGTACTGGACTAGGGCTATCAATCGTGAAGACTCTTGTAGAATTACATGGCGGTCAAATTACTGTAGAAAGTGAAGTAGGTTTAGGCACGACTTTTACTCTTAAGCTCCCATCAAAGTAGAGCAGGAAGAAGTCTTAAATTTTGACCGATAACTCATACATAACACCCAAGAATTCAGCAAACAGATAAGCTCCCTCACATTATAGAGATTAAAAATGATGCAGGAATCGTCGAAAAAAATTCTAGTCATTGAAGATGATACTTTAACCCGCAACCTCTTTTTAGAAGGTCTTGAAGCTGAAGGTTTTTCCAGTATAGGTGCTGAAAACGGTACAATCGGTATCCAGCAAGCACAAGAACATCTTCCAGACTTAGTGATTTGCGATATCGGCATGCCGGATATGGATGGTTATGGAGTTCTGAGTGTACTGCGCCAAGATCCCGTCACAGCTATTATTCCCTTTATTTTTCTGACGGGAAGTGGTAGCATGGCGGATTTGCGCAAGGGCATGGACTTAGGAGCAGATGACTATCTAACTAAACCATCGACTGTTGAGGATCTGCTGAGAGCGATCGCCGCTCGACTAGAAAAGCAATCTACATTAGTTGATTACTGGTATACGGCTTGCTGTCGGCAATTTTCAGAAACGCCATCTGAAAGCTCTGTTTCGACAGATGCTGAGTCAATGTTTCCCACTCATCCACAACTCAAGCAAGTTTTTGATTTTATTGAAGCCAATTTCGATCAAGGAATCACTTTGTGTAATGTGGCGGAGGCAGTTGGTTATTCACCAGCTTATTTAACTAACAGAGTGGCTAAGCAAACAGGAGATACAGTAAACGGTTGGATTGTCAAGCGCCGCATGCAAGCAGCACGTTCTTTACTCCAAGATACTAACCGCACAATAGAACAGATAGCGACAGCACTAGGATATCAAAATGCCTGTCATTTCTCCCGCCAATTTCGTCAACATAATGGAATGCCTCCTCAAACTTGGAGGAAAGAACATCAACTGGCTCGCCATTCTAGAATAGAAGTTTTGAAATAGTTGAGGCATTTAGGCTCATTTGTCCTCAGTTAGCAGTTGTTGCATTCACTAACTTGATATTTAAATGTTATTTGCAGGCAAGTTAGCATATGTTAACAAAAATGTAGCTGACTGATTGTTATATGGTTAGGAGTTAGTTGTTCACAAGGCATGAAGAGAAATGAATTATGCGTCAGCCCAAGGAAAAGTGTTGAGAAGTTTCACTCATCGTGTTTCTACAATATGCTATATCTATGCCTACAGATTTTACGACCGCTCTAAGCTTGTTCACATATTGTAGGTTTTACTGGCTCAACCTATTAACAACTTGATTTTGATAATCCATCTTTTTGTTACTCCAATATAGGAGTAAAAGTAGGAATATGTCAAGAACAAAAAAGGTTCAGTTTTGGGTGACAGATCAGGAGTATGAAAAACTCAAAGAGTATGCGGAAAAAACTAAAGTTTCTATGGGAGAAGTGTTAAGAGATTTTATTAAGTCTCTATACGATAAGTGAGTAGAGCCAATAAAAGTTATATTTAGTTATACCAATTTAATCGGTAATTAAAGTTACCAGGTGTCGCATATGTGATAGTTGGTAGTTGATGAGCGGTAATTAGGGATGTGAAAACTCAAAGACATTGTGTTTCTCCGCGTTTAGAAGGGAGCCGCGTCAAAAAGAAAGGCAGCTATGTTTAAGACAATGCAATAGGGGCTTGAACCTCCATTGATTGAAAACCACCAACCTTCGGTATGGTAGGGGCACAGAGCCTATTTGGGGAAGGCAGGACGAAGGACAGAGTTATAAAATGGTATAAAAAATTACTTTTAACCTTCAGCCGGATGCCCTCTGTTCTCTGCCTTGAAAGAGAGGGCGTGTCAGATTGAGAAAAAATCTGTTATTTGGAAACCTCAACCGCTCATTAACGTCGATGAACACTAACAAGTCCAAAACTTCTGCCTTAGCACATCTACAAGTCAAGTCAAAAAACCTATAGTAACGGAAAGCTGCTTTCTCAAAGAACCATTATCAGGGGAATAGAGAGATGCGGATATAAAAGATACAACAGAGGCCTAGAGTAGGAAAGATGGGGAAATAGAGAAAGATTTTTCTTTAATTCCCCCACTTTCCTTGTTTATGTCTCCTCTATAATCCCGATCTCACCTTCAAAAAAAAGATGAGATTTCGGTAAGATAGAAAGGTTATCTTTTAAACTTTAAGCTACCCATAGCCAAAGGAGATTTTCCCCATGCTGACTTTAAAAATCATTGTTTATGTAGTTGTTGCTTTATTTGTCGGTACTTTTGTTTTTGGGTTTCTGTCAAGCGATCCCGCACGCAACCCCGGTCGTCGCGATCTGGAGTAAAATAGCGATAACTTATCCGCAACTGCTAAAAGGTAGAGAATTATAGACTTTTAACCAGAGTTTGATAATTTGCTCCTTAATGTCAGAACACGGATAAATATTCTCCAAAGCAGCAAATTGCCCCAGACGAGATAAGCGTGAAAGCGCTTAGATTAGGCTAGGCAGAAGGCAAAGTCGGAAGGCAAAATGTGTAGTTGGTCCTTCCGACTCTTTAATTTGGCTGTTTGTTAGCTTGATTGTGCTGAAATATGCTTCATCCTGTTCTCCCGCCTGCAACATCTTCTTCTATTGAACATTCACAACCTGCTGCAAATCCCATTTCCATGGGACGATTATCTTGTGTGTCATGCTTAGAAACTGACATTAAGACGCAGCAAAAACAGAATGGGGAACAAAAGGAAACTCCTAGAACGTCTAGAGATGCCCAAAATAAAAATCAGTTAACTGTTGCCGAAACACTGCCGATCCCCAGTCAGCCAGAAACTTTGCCACCGGAATTTTCACCTCTGACTCCAGCTAAAAGTGCGGCTTCCTTGGGCGATGGGCTAGGAATCGGTTATCCTATAGAGCAAGTTGAAGGCGAGCACAACTCTGTTGTCAGCGAGCAAGTTACTCCAACTCTGACGAAAAGTAAGAGCTTATCTCACTCCAAAGCGCAACTTTTAGTGGAAAAATTAGCTCAACAAAAAGAGCAGAGTGATACGAACACTGTGCAATCGCCGAGTGTTGGACAAACAGAATTATTCAAAGTAGAATTCAACTCTCAAAGCAAAACAAATCAACCGCCAACTCCTTCGACTATAGTATTCAAGTCTCGCAGCCAAACAGCTCAATTACCATTTCCTACCCATAACAACCAAAGGCAACAAAATTTACCATTAAAAACAACTCCAGCCGTACAAACAACGCAAGTTATTGAAGTTATTGCCGATAGACAGGAGTACGACTCACAGCGACGAGTTGTCACCGCAGTTGGTAATGTAGTCGTCCGATATAATAGATCCGTCTTGAATGCCGATCGCTTGCAAGTTAGTTTAGACAACTTGTTTGCAGTGGGAGATGGGAATATCGTTTTGAGGCGAGGCGATCAAACACTGCGCGGACAACGCTTTACGTACAACTTTATCCAAGATAGCGGAAATTTGCGAGGTGGCAGAGGCGAGATTAATGTACCCTCAGCCCAAAGAGATTTTTCTTTCGACACAACTCCATCCCCTGATTTGACAACAGGTGGAGTATCACTGGCTCCTTTAAGCGATCGCATCGCAGCCGATCAACCACTGCAAACAAGCGGTCGTGCAGGAGTTAATGTTAATGTAGGTCGTAGAGGAAATCCCACCCAACCGGGAGGACAAATCAAGCGACTGCGTTTTGAAGCCGCAAATGTTGATTTCTATCCTCAAGGCTGGCAGGCAAGAGATGTTCGGATCACGAACGATCCATTTTCCCCACCAGAATTGGAGTTACGTGCAGATAAGGTAACTCTCACACGAGAATCACCATTGGTAGATCGCCTCAAGTCAGTACGACAGCGTCTGGTATTTGACCAAACTTTATCTGTACCCATCCCTCGAGATGAACAAGTCATTGATCGTAGACAACGTGATGTAAGTCCTACACTATTTTCCGTTGGCTATGATTCAGGGCAACGGGGAGGTATATTTATTCAACGCAGTTTCCAACCAATAAATACAGGATCGGTTCGTCTTACCGTCACACCTCAGTTCTTCGTTCAGAAAGCATTTAGCAACCCTAATGGTATAGCAGATCTTTTTGGTTTAAAGGCAAGACTTAATGCTGCCATAAGTCCGCAGACTGTGATCCAGGGTTATGCAGTTTTACCAACTCTAGATTCGGAAAGACTGCCAGACTTACTTCGGGCAAGTTTACGCCTGCGTCAGGGATTAAGCGCCGTCAACCCATACATTGTGACACTCGAATCCAGCTACCGCGATCGCCTCTACAATGGTTCCCTTGGTTATCAAACAGTTCAAAGTAGTATTGGCGGTGTCATTACCTCTCCAAGAATTCCTTTAGGGACGACAGGCTTTACCCTTAGATATCAAGGAGGAGCACAGTACATTAACGCCAATACAGATCGCCAAGACTTACTCTCTCCAAGCAGACAAAACGATCGCATCTCCCTCAGTCGCATCCAAGCCAGTGCCACTATTGACGGGGGCGTTTATTTATGGCGAGGTAAACCATTACCAGCCACAGCGAAGGAAGGATTGCGATATACCCCAAACCTAGTGGTTCCCTTCCTTCGCGGAGTTGCCTCCCTTACCGGTGTCACCAGTTTTTATGGCAGTGGTGATAACCAATCCACCCTTAGTGGTACCATTGGTTTAGAAGGACAGATCGGTCATGACTCCCGAGACTTTTTGGATTATAGCGCCTTTAATATTAGATACTCCCAAGGTTTCAACAGTGGCTTATCACCTTTTTTGTTTGATCGATCTGTAGATAACAGAGTCCTCACGGCAGGCTTGGTACAGCAAATCTATGGCCCATTTCGTTTGGGTTTTCAAACAACCATCAACTTAGATACTGGACGAAGCATCAGCACCGACTACATTGTAGAATATAGCCGCCGCACTTATGGAATTACCCTTCGCTATAATCCTGATTTGCAATTAGGCGGCATCAGCTTCCAAATCAACGACTTTAACTGGAGTGGTGGAACCAATCCATTCACTGATAATTCTGAAGTTAAACCAGTCGTCAACGGGGTGGTGCAAGACTATTAAAGAAGTTATATCATGTCCGGTATCTATGTACAGCAATGGGGAATTACTTTTGAACTACCAAGAATGCCTACTCCCTTCCCGGTGTAAGATTACCTATCTTCTGGATCTTCAAACTTGGCTGCCTTGGCGTCTTGGTGAACCAGCGCTGCAGGCGGGTTTCCCGCCGTAGGCGACTGGTGAACCCGAAGGGCGGTTTTTTATATCGGTATTCTTCTGGCGGGAAGGGAGTAATTTAACCTGAGTTCGACGTAAAATTTCTTAAAATTTATTTGCATTAATTTGAAAACCCGAGTCAAGCCACAAGCTGCACTCTATCTACTTTTCATTCTCGTTTTTTACACCGAACTCAGTTTCTGAAACAGAATTCTTGGTGTAAGCTTTCTAGTTCCTTTTGAGTAGACTCTAATTCCGCATTGGTAGTACTTAATTGCGCTTTGGTATAATGTAGTTCCTGTGTAATCCTTGCCAGGTTTGCTCTGAAGCTTTCAAATTCATCAGCAAGGTGTGTGTACTGGGTAACATCGATAAAAATAAGATTTACACCTAGTAGCCTACCATTTGAATCTGATATTGGTTTGATGTGAATGTCTAGAGAAGTTATGACTTGTTCATGTACCCACTTTATATTTTTCAAGCTCAGCGGCTGGAGATTGCCTTCGTTAGTGATCTTCCTCCAATCACGATCTAACTTCCTCATAAAAGTAAATATATTAACTAGTTGTCCCATCTCTAAATTTTGCAGTTGCGTACCTAAATCGCCATTCTTTAAACCAAACATAATGTAAGCTTGTTCGTTAGCCACAAGTAGATAACCATTACGATCCACTGCTAGTTGGGCATAGGGATTGAAAAGGTAAAACTACCGTCCCACATAAGTTTCAGACAAGATCAATGCCGAAGGCAACCGATGTGCGCCCCCGGAGCGTTGCTAGAAAATGGACAAAGTGGAGCTTAGAGAAGTCGGGGAGGTTTTTCGCCCTTGCTAACTCTTAACGCTTCCATTGTTGGTGTAAAAAGTGTATAATTCTCAGAAATATATCTTCTAGTAAAACCATAAGACGGTCAAGCCATTGTAGAACTTGTTCTAGAGGGTGCTTTTCATACCCTAATGACTTTGCTTTGATTTCTATCCAGTCTGGCTTTCCCTCTACTGTGTTGGTTGGGCTTTGCTGTAGTTGAGATTCTTGTTTTTGACTTTCAGTTTTAAATTTTGAAATCAAGGATGTGGTGAGATGGAGAATATTCTTTCTTTCTCCTTGTTTTCTTGTTGAAGTTAAGTCACTAATTATATCAAGTTTGTTTGTCTCCTCATGACTCTGTGTTGTTGTCATCACCTGATGTCTTGCCGTTATCTTGAACGATGAATCTTTTCCAGAACGCAACAATAATTTTTGCGGCTTGATTTTTCCTAAACAAAAACTGACAAAAGATTCGTGAAGTCTTCTAGACAGAAGAGGTTGTCTGACAAATTCCACACTCTTCTCGGGGGGTAGAAGATTCTGTTCCACAGATTTTGTATTTTGAGGTGGTTGATCTGTTTGGTTATTGAGAATTTCTTCAGTTACTTCGCAAAGCTCGCGGGACAAAATCTTCTGTTCCGCAAACTTTGCCTCAAAATGCTCAGTTGTCGTCGTTTTTAGTAAGTGATTTTGTAAAAGGTTGTCTGTTTTCGTTTTAGTTTCTCCTAATGGGACTAAACTAATTCTAAATGGAAATTTTCTCCAAAACCTTTGGGAAGTACTCACAAAGTTTTGGAAAGAATGTTTTGTTTCTTGAGAGGGGAGAAGAGGGTTTGTATTTTGGGAAGATACTTGGAATTGGCGTAGGCTTCGCCCGCCGCAGGCATCGCTTTGTTGTTGGGAATCACCGAACAAATCGCTCGGGGTAAGCCAAGGATCTGTTAAATCTTCTGTCTGTAAAGGAAGACTGTTGGGCAAAGCGAAAGACGTTGGTTGTTGTAATAATTGATTGCCAGTTTTGAGACTTTTATCATTTCTGCCGCCAAAGAAGAAATGGATTGCTCCCCAAATCAAAGCTGTAATTTTCAAGGTACGATCTTCTGTATCACCACTCACTTTTCTTGGCTGGGAAATTAACCGAATAACTTGGGCAAGTTTAGAAGTTTGAGACTGCACAATCGCAGTAACATGAGATACGGGTACTAAAGCTTTTGATTCTAAATTCGTGACAATTGTATCTATAGCTACCAGCAATGAAGCCGAATTGAATGTGGATTCTCTGCTTTCTGTCACCATGCTTTGGGGTAGTACAGGTGTTTTATCTGGAATACTCCCAGTCATTTTTGTCAACAAACTGTCGATTTCCGATAAGATTTTTGTTTCCTCATTAACTTGAGTCAATTGCCAGTTCTGGCAGTAGTTAGCGACTTCTGTAGTAATTCGATTTTGCAGTTTTTCCTGCTGCTGCCGTGTTAATATATTTAGAATTATATTTTCGTCAGTTACTAGAACTAGATTGCGATTTGCTAGATCTGAAGCAATTCCTCGCACTACAGGAATAGATAGGGAGCGGCGATATAATTTCCTCTCCTCACCCGCTACCATTTTCCCTACTGTAGCTAGTACTAACTGAATAGGAGTACCTGTTGATAGAGGTGTTTCCGACTGTAATTTCGACTGGTGTTGCCGATCCCTTGAGTGCAACTGTTTGCCAGAAGAATCAATAGCTTTTTGAAACAGTAAGTACAGTGGCTGAAGTAGTGCTTCTAATGACCAACTTGTGGTAACTTTTACATGGCGAAATGCTATCTGTAGTTGATCTCCCAATTGCTGAGATTTCTGATGTAAAAAGTTAAAAAGCCTGCTTTTGTAGCGACTAGTAGGTGCAGAAGGCATAGTAATGAACAAACCTATCTGAAAATTGTTGTCCAATTTTATCGAAACTCAGAACCCAAATCCCGAATCTGGCTTAGAATTCAATAATTTTTATAGATTATTGTAGAATATATGCTGAGGAACGTAAACTGCCCACCACGCTATCTGAGAACAGATATGGTGAGAGTCTCGTGGAGGTTTGAAATGACAAAAGTAACAATTTTACCTATATATAATGCCAGTGGTGAGAAGTCTTATCGTGCTGTTGCGGGTGATAAACACTCTATTGGCAAAACTGCGGGACAAGCTCTAGATGCTTTAAGCGCCCAATTAGGTGAAAATGAATTTAGTGCTTTACTGTTGCTCCAAAGTTTTCATTCTGACCAATTCTTCAGTGAAGAGCAGCAAAAACGTTTGTCTAACCTCATGGATTTGTGGAGAAAAGCACGCGATAAGGGACAGTCACTTTCAAAAGAACTGCAAGTTGAGTTAGATAGTCTCGTCGAGGCTGAACTCAAAGCAGCAACAGATCGAACAGCGTCTCTACTACAACAGTCATCAAACCAATGAATCCTAATTATACATTGGTTGCTGACCGAGCTAGTCATCGATGTGAATATTGCCACGCTCCCGAACTTGTTTTTAACTTCCCGTTTGAAATCGAACATATTACACCACTTAGCAAACAAGGAACAGACTTGGAAGAAAATTTAGCACTCGCCTGTCGTTCATGCAATGTGCGTAAAGGGAATCGTGTGAGTGGAGTTGATCCTGATTCAAACACCTCAGTTCGTTTGTTTCATCCAAGACAAGATTTGTGGGACAACCATTTTCTGGTGGATGACGCATCTGGTGCAATTATAGGCACCACCGCAATTGGAAGAACCACAATCGATAGTTTACAGATGAATCGTCAACCACAAATGGCAGCACGACAACTGTGGATTCGCTTCGGCTTGTTCCCGTAATCGGTGTATTTTTTCTAACTAGAATTTAGACTAAAAGTCAGTTATCGCTACCATAACAGTTCATCCGAAATATTCATTATGCTCGAACCCCCACTCAATACAGAAATCATATTGGCAGCAATTGACAAGCTGCGATCTTGTTGTCAGGTAAACATTCAAGAGTACTGGAGGTTTCTTGAAACTGATTTGACTGTGGTTGAACTCGATGAACATAATGTGTTAGAATGGAAGACTCCTCAACTCAATCATAAAGGATACCTGACTTGGGCTGGTGGGCAAAAAGTCTTGTGGCTAGTGCAAAAAGTAGTCGTTCCTCAAGATAAGCAGGGATATGCATTACAAGGTTTATCTTTGCGGTTGGCTTTACACTGGTGGGCAGACTCAGCACAGGTTTATGTGAATGGAAAGTTGGTTGTTGAGGGAGATTTGTTTGATTGTTCACCCAGAGTACTCTTGAGTTCAGATGTAACTCCTGGAGAAGAGTTGCTCGTGGCTTTGCGTTTGGTAAGTCCGAGCCATTGTGATGGTGCGTTGGTAAAATCGCAACTCCTGTACGAATCGACTGATGGCGATCGCCCCGATGCGGGTTTTGTGGCCGACGAATTAGCTGTGATGCAGCGTTATCTGGAGTTTGAGCCTGAGAATTTAGATGTTCTCTTGAAAGCCACAGAAGAGATAATGAATATCGGCACTGAGGAAGCAGAGGAAATAGAAAAAACGTTTTTAGCTGTCAGAGAAAAGCTTCTCAAATCCAAAATCCAAACTCCGAAATCAAAAATATATCTTTTGGGTCATGCTCATTTAGATTTAGCATGGTTGTGGCCTGTTAATGAAACATGGAATGCGGCACAAAGCACTTTTGAGTCTGCTCTTCAACTTCAGCAAGAGTTTCCATTAATTTTCTGCCATTCTACTCCGGCGCTTTATGCCTGGATTGAAGAAAATCGTCCGGACTTATTTACGGCGATTCAACAGGCGGTAGCAGATGGGTGTTGGGAGGTTCTCGGGGGTTTTTGGGTTGAACCAGAGTTAAATTTGATTGCTGGTGAATCAATTGTCCGACAATTATTGTATGGTCAGCGCTATGTGCAGCAAAAATTTGGTAAGCTTTCTCCTGTAGTATGGGTACCAGATAGTTTTGGATTCTGTGCAACGTTACCGCAATTTTTTGCCAGTGCTGGTATTGAGTATTTTGTCACTCAGAAGTTGCTTTGGAATGACACAACTAAGTTTGAACATGGTGCTTTTTGGTGGCGATCGCCTGATGGTAGTGAAGTATTTAGCCTGATGTCTGCACGCATTGGTGAAGGCATCGATCCCATCGCAATGGCATCTTACTCGTGTGAATGGCAAACCCAAACCGGTTTGGATGCAGCCCTTTGGCTTCCTGGCGTCGGCGACCACGGTGGAGGACCCACCCGTGATATGCTAGAAATTGCCCAACGCTGGAACAAGTCACCTTTCTTCCCTCACCTGGAATTTACGACTGCTGAAAAATATTTACGGAATATTCAATCAGAACTTTCTACCCCTCACCCTTCCGCTACTCCCTTCCCGACTTGGGAAGATGAACTCTATCTCGAATTTCATCGCGGTTGTTATACTACTCATGGTGACCAAAAACGCTGGAATCGTCGTTGCGAAGGGTTATTGTATCAAACTGAATTGTTTGCGGCTTTGGCAAAGATAAGTTGTGGAGTGATATATCCCACAAATGAAATAGAAGCGGCTTGGAAAAAAGTTTTATTCAATCAGTTTCACGATATTCTACCTGGAACTTCGATTAACCAAGTTTATGTAGATGCGCTTCCCACTTGGCAGGAGGTAGAAAAAGTAGGTAATGACATATTACAGAAGTCTTTAAGAGCGATCGCATCCAATATAAGCTTACTAGAACCACCACAACCCGACAGTTTACCTGTTGTTGTTTTCAATTCTCTCAATTGGCAGCGAGCGGAAGTTGTAGTCGTTGCTTTACCAACGCCCTCAACTTACCAGGGATGGGAGATTTATGATGTTTCTGGAAAAAAACAGCCGTCGCAATTGGGTGAAGCTTCAACTTTACTATTTTTAGCAAGCGACATCCCTTCTGTCGGTTATCGCATCTTTTGGCTTTGCCCGAATTTGGAAGAGCAAAAAGAACAATTATTACCGAAAAAGTTCACATTAGAAAATGAATTTTTACGGGTTGTTGTGGATGAGCAAACTGGTGATTTTTCTAGTGTTTTTGATAAGGTTAATAACAAAGAAGTTCTCAGTCTTGAAGGTGGTAATAAGTTACAAGTTTTTGGAGATAGCGGGCAATATTGGGATGCTTGGAATATCGATCCTAATTATGCCCAGCACTCCTTAGCATCACCTCAATTGAAATCCATTGAGTGGCTGGAATCAGGAATAGTGCAAAGTCGGCTACGGGTTGTGCGCCAACTGGGAGACTCGGAGTTTTGCCAAGACTACATTTTACAAATGCGATCGCCTATTCTGAAAATAGCAACAACTGTGAACTGGCAAGAACGTCAAGTGTTAGTAAAAGCGGCTTTTCCACTAAGTGTCGAGGCTGATTATGCCACTTACGAAATTCCATGTGGTACGATTCGCCGTTCTACCAAACCCGAAACTCCAGCCGAAAAAGCAAAATGGGAAGTTCCTGCACTGCGTTGGGCAGATATAACAGAAAATGATTACGGAGTTAGTTTGTTGAATGATTGCAAATATGGTTATGATAGCCAGAATAATCAACTACGCCTAACGCTACTACGTAGTCCTAATTGGCCCGATCCTGAAGCTGATAGAGGGTTTCATCAATTTACTTATGCCTTGTATCCTCATGCTGGTAGCTGGCAGTCAGCGCATACAGTCAGACGTGGTTATGAATTAAATTTACCACTACTTGTAGATTGGGATTTCGCCCCAAGACAACTAACTTCCCTACAAGAGAACAGTCAGTCTTTACCTCCTGTTAGTAGCTTTTTGAATTTGTCTGCTGAAAATCTGATCTTGATGGCATTCAAGCAAGCGGAAGATGACAAAGAACAGTGGATTCTCCGATGTTATGAATCTCACGGGGAAATAGCTGAGTTATCTTTGCAGAGTGATTTGGGATTAACGTTGGCAGAGTCAGTAGATTTGCTAGAACGTTCCCTGAAAACGACACCATCATTTACTATTTTACCATGGAAAATCTCTAGCTTCAAGGTTTTAAACTAAGAAACTTCCAAATAAAAAAATAATCAATCTGCAAGGGCGCATTCTTGCAGGGGGAATAGAAGCAATACTGCAAACCTGAGTTCGACGTAAAAAAAACCTGAGTTCGACCTAAAAAAAGATTGAAAACTAGACAGAGTAGACTTTGTAGCTTAACAGGGCTAGAGAAATCAATGTCATTGCCCCGCAAGGGGATGGAAACTAAAGTAGCCAATGGAATTAATTTCATGATTTTACCTTTCCTGACTACTTGCCCCGCAAGGGGATAGAAACGGTACATTCGCTCTTCACAGATTGAGGGATCTGTGCCGCTTACCTGACTACTTGCCCCGCAAGGGGATGGAAACCATTTGTCAAAATGGCTTGTATGCCAGCTTGATTGCATTGCAGGCGTAGTGAATTCTCAACTACTTATTGATGGACTAACAATATTCCCCATCTGTCCAGCTAGAGAGCCAAATTGAGAATTGCTGAGCGGAATCACATCACCGTGACACTGGAGAAATCCTCGTGTTAAAATCAAAAACCCCACCAGTGAAAACTGGTGAGGTCAAAAACATTCATAATTTTTGTTCATTTTGCATTGTACCAGTTAGTCGAATCATGATGCACTTAGCTTGATATTTCTTTTATGTCATGTAAGTTTTAGCGCATCTTTTGCTCAAGGAACTCTAGAAAGACTTTGACTTTCATTGGGACATATTTTCGACTAGGTAAAGTGCGTTAATCGGGACCGGATCTGATGACCTCGCCTCAACAAATCCAATCGTTCTCAGTAAATGGTGGCATCCCCAAGCGCTACCGCGCCATCTAGTGAGAAAAACTATTGATTCGAGGACAATCCGCATGTATATCAACAAAGTAAATTTAGTCGGTCACCATCAGTACGTCGCATAATCTCCATTGGAAGGCGATACGGCGATACCGCCGTGGTCAAGGGCATCGCCATAACTGCTACAAACTTGTAGCGGTTATCTTTTTCTCAGCGGAGTGAGTTGGAATGAGCGATCGCCTTCAACAAAAAACAATATTAACTTTGGCTACTGCTGAATCTTTCTGATTAAATCCTGAACTTTTTGGTATGATTGTGTATTACCTTGTTGTCGAAACAAGTCAGAAGCTTTGTGCAAATCGGCAATTGCCCCCTGCAAGTCTCCTGAGTCTTTGCGGGCATTACCCCGGTTTCCGTAGGCTTCAGCAGAGTTGGGATTAATACGCAAGGCTTGATTGTAATCGGCAATTGCCCCCTTATTGTCTCCCGATGAAGAGCGGGCAGCACCCCGGTTGATGTAGGCATCAGCAGAGTTAGGATTAATACGCAAGGCTTGATTGTAATCGACAATTGCTCCCTGCTTATCTCCCGATTCATTGCGGACAACACCCCGGTTGTAGTAGGCATCAGCAGAGTTAGGATTAATACGCAAGGCTTGATTG
>JAQYWP010000515.1 GCA_029379285.1 Rhizonema sp. PD38 | reverse complement strand
CTTTGATTTAATCAAGCATTGAGCCAATATTATCTAACACTAACTAAAATTTATAACCTCAAACCGAAAAGTAAGGCTCTCAAAGGCTTTCAACGATTGGGTTCTCCCAGACTGACAAAACAAGGATAAGAAAAATGCTGACAAGTTTAGTACTGGAGAATTTTAGTAATTTTGTTCTTTATTAACTCCAAACATCTTCCCAATTGCTGAATGCTTCTGCGACAGAACCAAATCCTGGTAAGTCGCTGTCAATAACCGTAACAATCTCAGCAGTCTCATTACCACCTGCTTTCACACCGCGAATTACGCGCCCTACCATCTGGCTATATAGAACAAGGGACTTTGTGGGACGTGCAATCACCGCAGCACTGGTTCGCGGTGCATCGAATCCAGTCGTGAGAACACCATAATTGCATATAATTTTAGTCTTACAAGAGGCATCTTTAAAACTGTTAATCAGACGAAAACGCTCTTGTGTGGGAGTATTGCCGGTTACAGCATAAGCTTGCCAACCTCTAGTTCGTAGCACGGTGGCAAGAAGGTTTGAATGCTGTACAGAAATAGCGAAAAGTAGGATTCGCTGGTGACGCTTGGCAAGATCTTCTATTTCTAAGACGATGCGGAGGTTACGCTGTTCGTCTTCGGCTAAGCGAACCAAGATATTCTGAGGCAGATCCAGTTCCTCTTTAATCAGTTCTAAATCTCTCTCAGATAAGCTCAACCCACTTTGATAAAAAAGTGAGCGGTATATTACCCGTGCCAAATATTGCTCTGAAACTAGATAATCTATGGGATTGTCGTAGCCTGGAACTTCTAGGGTGACTTTGCGCTTTGCAAAGAATTCTGAAAGTTCTGCATCTGCATTAATATCTGCCCAAGTACGACCTGGTGTAGCTGTTAACCCAAGTAATGCTGTATGTTGGTAAGGTACAATCAGGGCATCAAGAACTAGCTTATAAGTCTCAGCAATAGCTTGATGCGCTTCATCAATCACAACTAATGAAGAACGACTGCCAAGCTGGTTAATGAATTGTATACTGCGTTTTATACGGTTGTAGATTTTGGAAAGTCCAGCGATTAGTACACCGTCCTGTATTTCATCCAGGTTTAGTTCGTACTCACCCCAGAAGCGATATACCGATACTTGGCGATCACCCAGAGATTTCCACGCCTGCTGAAATTCGGTTGCTGCTTGTTCGCATAGTTCTTCATTGTATGCCAGCCAGATCACTATGGTCGGTTCGAGCGATCGCAAATGATCTGTAATGATATTCATGGCAGTGCGAGTCTTGCCTGACCCAGTAGGCATATGCAGCAGTACTCGCCGTGGTTCTTGTTTCAGGTGCTGTTTGACTTTTCGAGCTGCTATGCGTTGATGAGCAAACAAAGGATACCCTGAAGCCACTAGTTCTAATGAAGGAGTTTCGACAGACTCCTCAATTTGTGGCAATGTGAGTTCAAAAAACTCAAAAAGAGCGCGTTCCCGATTAGAACCACGACGCACCTGTGCTTCTTTCAAAGCTTGGAAGGCATTGTCAGTGTTCGGAATATACATAATTGTAGCCAAAATCTTGGCTTGTTCCGGACGTAGCAAATCCAAAAGCAGGGTACGACTGTCCTTTGATAGAAGCAGACTTTCAGGAGTATGCAAACCTAGCAAAATTTCTCGCAGGCGTGTAGGAGTGGCTAAGCTAGGGTCTAGTAGCTTAATTAAACGGACTGCTGCACTACCGAGCAAAATTTGTAGTATTTCATCATCAGCTCTTGACAGTAAATCGTCAAATTTCAACTAAACCCCCATGCATTGACTGTCATCTAGTTTTTCCTACTGCAACTGCTTTCCCAAGTCTATTTCGTTTAGGTAGTGAGATTGTAGCAGAATTTAAGGAAAAATTTTCTTTCGCTTATATCGTGAAACCACCCCTGTTCATGTAAAACGCTTTTGCCAGTTTGAGAAGATTAATCATGGGATTGCCACCTCACACTGCCCAATCCTTACATAGTAACTGGAGTCTTATGCAGTACTAGCACTATTACCTTTTCCTATAAATCTTATGGATAGCTATACTTGAGCAGCAGTCGCTTGACTCAAATTTATCATTTATATTAATCTCCTATTATTGAATTGCTATACAAATGTAAAATTTTGTTTTAGTCGTAATTAGAGGTGTAGAAAATGCTATCTACGTGAATCCCAAGGGGAGACACTGACGCTACGAACTTTGCAACCGCTTCGTGATAGCGAAGCATCTAATCTTTGAAAGGCAAATTACCCTTTGTCTTCCAAATTTTTAGCTTTGTCAAATCGTAAAATCAAATCTGTAATAATACGGGGATCATTCGTTTGCAGCCCCACCTCACGTTCAGCGCTATTATTTCCAGAAGTTAAAAAGTTGTGACTGCCCAGCATAGCCCATGAGTGATCGTAAACTATAAACTTTTCATGTGTACCCAGTAGCTTCAGCTTAAATTGTGTTGAGTATTTTTGCTCTAGAGTTTCCAATTTAGGCAGGGCGTTGTATAAATATGAGAATGATTCAAGCTTTCGACGGATTGAGCCAGAACCAAAAGGTAGTTTATCAATGTCCTTTTGGTGTCCCCAGCCAATATCAATGTAAACATTACGTTGGAGTAGTGCTTCAAATGTCTGAATCACTTGAGAGTCAGCACCCCAATTAGAAGGCCAAGGGCAGACCAGTTTGATTGACCATCAGGTGCAATCCACGACAAATAAGAACCATCATCAAAAGCTTTAACTTTCCTCAAATTTTACATGGGCTGGTACGCGACCAAGAATATGGCATCTTTTTTTGATGGCGGCATCGACCATCTTAAAGGAATGCAATCCTCTGTCCCACATTAATAACATACCAGAACTAACACTTCTTAGTAGTTTTAAAGCTCCCTTCCTTTCACCAATTCGATAGGGACTAATAAAGGCATCGGTAATTAAATGAGTACCCACTTCTATCAAAAAAACTAACCTTGTTTTGGGAAATGCCGGATATGTACCTTTGGGAGAACCAGGATAACCAAATACTCTGGCATTTTCTTGAGTTTCAGGAACGTCCATTACTGTCCCATCCACAGCCATTATTCTCAGTCCTCCCAAAAAAGCACCCGGCGTTAAAAGCGTTGCTAATGGTTTTGCCACCATCTCAAACAAACGAGTCATTACAGATGCTCCGATTCGTTGCCGTGCTTCGGTAATTGATGAACTTGTTGGCGTTTTCAAACGTATCCTATCCGGTATGCGTAAACTAGCCAAGCCATGAATAAGATTTTTGAACACCGACACAACAGAATCCTTAGACCAAAAACTCATGGCAATTACCAAAACTACAACTACATGAGTGGGAAGTATTCGTTGTCGCTGAGCAACAGAAGAAATACTTATAATTGCGCTCGTGATGGTTTGAGATGGAATTACTTGTTCCAAAGCCAGAAGTAATTGGCTTGGGGTAACGCAGGTCTGTTGAACCTCAAAGTTAACAAGTGACATTTTTGCCCAGTACTTACGTTTAATTTTAGCTGTAAAATAATATAAACTAAATTTGGCTTTGTTCTCGAATTTTACACGAGAACACTATCACCACTGTTATACACAAGAGAAATGCCTGCTTTTGACTCGGACATTATTTCTAGAGCCGAACTGCTACAACAAGCTATCGCCACTTTACAAATCTCTATCCAACAAATTCAGGCTTCGGGGGAAGTTGCACCACCAGGTTGTTGCGTTTTGCGTTACCAAGCACGAGGTAAAAAAGAGGTTTATTGGTATTATAAGCTACACGCAGACTCGCCGATTTTTCCTACTCAACAACCCAACAAATTGAGCAAGTATAAGCATTTGGGCAAGGCTGGAAGTCCTGCTCATATTCATGCTGTCATCTCCGTGGCTAGAAGAACCCAAATCGATTACTTGCAATCATGTATTGATTCTCTCCGGCAAAACTGGGTGGACTTGTACGATCGCCTCAAAGAGAAAAAGTAAGTTAAATCATCAGCTTTTGTTCTCGTAAAATATACGCGAACACATTCGGCTTTATTTTACTCCTTATTTTCCTTAACCGAGCAGTATTGCCTACCGATTGGGTCAAACCGGATTAGTTGGAAACATGAGATTATTGTGAGACTGCTTTGCCTATATATAATCCTACCGATTGGGTCAAATCGGATTAGTTGGAGAGAAAAATGCCTCATAACGTGAGTCATGAGGCAGTTTACTATTAAATATGTTTTTGGGCAGTGAATTGTGATAATCTGATTAGGCCACACGAAACAAAGGTAAAGTAAAACTAATTTGCCCTTGTGAAGTTAATTTTCATTCAGATCAAATAGGTAATTTATGAGCGACGATAAAACAGTACCTTTTTCAGATTTTTTGAAAAAAAGCTTAGGTGTCTCCTCAGCTCCCTATGAAGCAGTCCTTAACTACGGATATGCACTGCTCGCTATTGCTGGTGCTGATGGAGACGTTTCAGAAACTGAACTAAAGTGGTTAATAAATCATCAGCGCATGGTCGGCGCTCCTGAAGAAATAATAGAGAAATACCAAACATTTGAATACAAAAATGCTGATTTAGAAAATTTGCTGAACAAGATTACAGTTGATGTTCCTACTTGGTCTAAATCAAGGTCATTGCTATATCATGCAATTCAAATGTCTCGTGCAGATCAGAATTACTCACTAGAAGAGCAACTCGCTGTTAAGAAAGCAGCTAAACTGTTGAAGATTGAAAATGATATTGCGCTTGCTATCCATAGGTTGGTAGAAACAGAAGAAGCAGTAACTGCATTACGCAAGGCACTACTAGAGACTGAGGTTTTAGCTTAACTCAAACTGAATCCCAAAATCCCCATCAGCTTGATTCATCATAATTCATAATTAAAAAGATTTTGTACCCGGTACAACTATTGCGCAGTCCTGTTTCAAATGGAGTTTAAATCCTCATCTGAAACATAATTATGAATTAGAAATTTTTAAACGTTGTAGGAGGTATAGGGTGTGAGGTGTTGAGAACCTACACCCCATAAAGCTTAGATGTAAGAGCTAATATTAAACTCGTTACCAAGTATTAAGTAAGCCCGGTAAAGGTTTTTCCTAGTCTATCAATACTTGTTAACGAGTATTATTAAAACAAGGTACCAAGCTTATCCCTCTTTTGTCACTCTAGGCAGAAGAAAAACCGAAATAAGGGTTATTGAAGTTCTCAAAAATTGAACTAGTAAAATTATTGACAATCATTTGAAGTTTAAAAAATCCCTCAGATAACTCAGGGATTGTGTAGACTTTTAGCCAAGGTTTAATCAGGTTATATAGTACAAAAGGTTGAATTATCAAACTCCAGTTATTCAGAATGCTATTCCAACCATTCCCATTATTCCACCAGGGATGCGATGAGAAATTAGATTGAGATTGTGGTGGTAATTTAAGCAGTTGTTCTGAATGGAGACTAACCAACAAATAGGCGCTACAGACAATCTCCCACCATTTCTCGATTTGTGGGTAATGAGTTACACGAAAATCTGCCCACCCTAGTTCATTTTTACTTTGTTTTAAACCATATTCAACCCAAGTTCTTAAACCATAAAAATTACCAACCTCTCTAGGCGTAATTTCCGGATATTTACTCATTACGTACCAAGTTGTGTTTTCCGGAAGAACTTCAATATCTGTTGTTATTTGCCAATATCGAATTTCTCTATCTTTGCTACAAATGATTTCTCTAATATATCTATCTTCTGTATTAAATTAGAAAATACTCGCTTGAACTTTCGCCACTCTGTATATTTAACTTGGTTGGCTGAAGATAGCCATGCTTTGTGGTTTGAGCGAATTGCAACTATAAAATTTAGATTGAATTCATTTAATACTTGAATAAATTTTTTACCACTTTCACCTTTAATGAAGAAACTATGTTTATGAAGCTCGCTGTGAGAACTATTCAAACGATTTTTGGTAGAAACAAGTTTCTGCGTAAAATTCAGTGTGTGTACTTGATTTCTCAGCCTAACGACCAGCAGTTATGAATTTCATACGAGTAGGAAAAGTAGGAAAAGTAGGAAAAGTAGGTATTTTTTTGTAAGGTTTCAGGAACGATTAATTGTGCTGTATAATTATTAAGAACTTAGGAATATTAATAAAAATATAATAAACAGGGAAAAGTTAGTCTATAAAGTGCCATAAAATATAAGGATAAACATACGTAAATAATTAATATTAACAGAATAATACTAATTTATCTGTTTAAATTATGAACATGCACCATTACCATAAACATTTTTTTATTAATGCTTATGACACAAGAC
>JAQYWP010000514.1 GCA_029379285.1 Rhizonema sp. PD38 | reverse complement strand
TATCTTCTTTGATTTGTCAAGTTCGGATTATACAAAATTAGATGAGCTTACCCTGCATATATAATACCGTTGCCAATCAAAATTGAGTCTTCCTATGAGCAAACGCTCATGACAGCATTAGAAAAGCTCATGACTAAGACTCTTACAAGCCCTCACTATACTGCCTCAGCAGTTAGTGGTGGCATGTTGACAACTCATCATAAAGCGATTTTCAAAGGAAATATTGACTTTGGTAGCATTCCATGAACACCTTTTTGAGGACTATTCACAACTTGAGTAATCCGAAAGTTTACAGCTAAACTACATAACACATAAGCTTCTTCTAATGATAAATTGGCAAAGCTTTCTAAGAAATTTATCATATTATTTAGAGCTTTTTCTAGAGCTTCATCTAAAGTTGAAGCAAACCCCATTGTGATGATATCTGTAGGAGTTTCAGCAATTGGTGTTGTAAGTTGTAAATCCTTGCGAACTTTGAGGTGAATAGTCCCGTTCATAGAAGTTTCAATTGCTGTCACATTAACTTCACCATCCCCTTGTGCTGAATGCCCATCACCGATAGAAAATAAAGCGCCAGTGACAAATACAGGTAAAAATATTTTAGAACCTGCTTGTAGTTCTCGGTTATCGATATTACCACCATAGCACCCAGGAGGAATTGAGTTATGGGACGTTTCTGTCGAAGCGACTCCAAGAATACCAAAAAAGGGCTTGAGAGGAATTTTTATGCCGCTGTTTGCAGGAAATTCTGCAATGTTATTTTCCAAATCGAGATGAATAAATCTCAGAACAGGTTGATGAAACTGGTTTGGTAATGCTCCCCAACCTGCGCGAATAGCATTGAAGCCTACAGGTAGACTGGGTTTGATATCTACTAATTCTACTTCCAATACATCCCCAGGTTCTGCCCCGCGCACATATATCGGTCCCGTCAGCAAATGAGGTCCCCCGCCTACTTTCCTTTCCACAGGCAAATTTTGACAAATGTCAAGAAATTCTGGCGTGAGAAACTCCGGTGGTGCTTGCTGATGAACATAATACCCACTGTAAGTTTCTACATCTATTGTGTCACCAGAGTCAATGATCACTGCTGGTTCTAGATGCTGCGAGAAACCACCTAGATGCACTGTTTCCCTTGTGGCTTTCAGAATGCGATCGCTCATCGCTAAGTACTACTGACAATTTAATAACTACTATACAATGTTCTGTCACGATCTAATACATTTGTGAAAGTTGTTATGGCGGAGGAAGTGCTTGTGAGATGAGAACACCGACATTTTAAGCTGTCGTTGCTTTTCAAGACTTGTATCAAAAGGTTTAATATTTTTCTACTTGAAGCGCTGTTAATATAAATACATAATGAATATTTATTAAAATGGTGATTAGAGGCTAAATGCTACTAACTTCTCACAAGACTTCCACCCAACTAAGTAAGTAAATATGCATGTAATATTATATTGCTAAATCATACAACATTTTTTTCATTGGAGTAATGATGGAAATATTTTTCAATTCTCGGATAAGCTAAGAATACTTGTAGTAGATGAGCTTACTAAAAAGCGAAAATAGAAATGGAAATAATGCCTAAGCTTAAAACTTTGTTTACCGTTGTCATCGCGATCGCTGTTCTCATAGGAGTCATAGGAGCAAAACCAGTTCTAGCAGTGACATTCGACTTCAACTGGAAAGGTAATGCAGGTTATTCTGCTGAAGGCTCTTTTAGCTACGATGAAACACAAAATACTTCAATTATTACAGATGAAAATCTAGATTTTCTGAAGATTTCTTTCTTTGATGCAAATCACAAGTTGTTAAAAACTTACATTAATATGGAAAATGGAAATGAAAAAGGCATAAATTCATATTTAGAATTTAATTTCAACTCAACAACAAAATCTTTCTCTGGTGCTTTTGATGTTGGTCAAGGTAACCTTACTGGAAAGAATGATTTTTACTTAAAAGGGATAGCTAATTCAAATTTAGAATTAAGAAATTTGGACAAAAATGTATTGGATAGTGGCTCAGCAATTATCAGCGTGAAAGAAGCTGAGGCTTCTCAATAACTGTTGTTCAAATAATTCCACGTAGAGGGATAGTGTCATGAAGTTGTAGATAATTTGCCTTTAAACGGCAAATACCTCCTTCCTTAAGGATATTGGGAAGTGTAAATTTGACTTGTCATGCTCAATACTAATAAGTGAAATTGCTGGTTAAATACAAATAACTCAAATGCACGTACAAATGAATAGTAACCACTCCTGTATATATTTGGGAACAGTGATTTTCGTTTTGTCTTCAGGAATATCAGTTCAAGCAGCCCAAGTGGAATTTGGCATTTTTAAATCATCAGATACTCTACAAGCATACTGTCCTCAAAAAGTGATTATGACAGAAGAGAACGCCCCTTACCATGAAGGGGGCTATACAATCAACGGTGAGGCAAAATTAGAATCTTTTGCCGGACCTTTTACAATCGCTTCTACCGATCCCTTTAGTGTTACTTGGATAGCAACCTTAAAACCTGCATACAGCAAGTGTAAGGCAACTGGTCGCATAGTTAAAGAGGGTAAAGAAATATTTAATTCTCAATCTCACCTACGTTTGCGGTTTACTGGCGGTAAAGTATTTTTGATTTTAGATATGACTGGCATCAGCGATGCTAACAATTTTACAAGTGTTATTATCAAAAAAGGTGTTAATACTGGTAATCCCACTTGGACCTGGGCTGGCACAGATTAATCTTTTTGGATAGATGAGTGCATATATGGAGAAGCTGCAAATTTTGTTGCTGCAGACGGGTGATGGCACCATGGAAAAAAGACTATCCAGTAAGCATTTGAGTGGTTTTTTTGATGCCATGACTCCTCCGTTTAGGTGAATTTTTATATAATTAAACGTCAAATCTCAGTTTTCATTCAGTTTTATTAAGATTTTTTTCACACACAAATCATCTTTAGCCTGGATGATGGAATCATTCCACAAAGAATAAAACGCTCACAACTCACAAGAGACATGCAGAATGACTAATTAACGGATTCCTAGAGAGCTTGATACGTAACCTCTGCTTATTTCTATCATGACAACCGATCTTTGCCAGCCCTCGTTTTAGGAAGGTCATAAAAATGAATCCGACTAATTTGGTACCAGGAGAAAAGTATCTGTACACTCCTGTTGTCCCTGATAAAGATTTATCTTCTGCTGAAAAGAAAACAGAACCAGAAGTTTTGATTTACTGTCACGAATCTCCTTATGAACGTGACTATCATATTTTTCGTGATAGCACGGGAGCAAGAGGCTATGTGTGCCTTTTTGGGTACATCGTCAAAAGCCAGGTAGATCCCTATCAAGCTGAAATTAGTACAAAACTATCGAAACTATCGCAATTCTTTCAGCAATGCCTGCAAAGTAAATGCATACAACATCTGACTCGTTCATCAGCCAAGACATCATGATAGGTGATGAACGCTCTCATCGGCTTATGCTTGGATGACGATTTTACTGTTTCTTCTATTACAAGATAGTGATCGCCAAATATCAAGGCAAGCAATAGACCGCTTACTATGGGGTAGTTTGTGAAGTTTAAACTACCATCTAAAAGACCATTTGATAGCTGTACAGCAGCTTGCTCAGTTAATTTTTACTGAGTGCGCCTCTGAGTGAGGCAAAAAAATCTTCAAAATTTAGCACAACTAGGAACAGATACCAAACTATTAGCAACAGACGCAGAAGAAATAAGCGTTACCTCCCCTTTACCGTTAAACACCCAACCCGTAGCAGGCACAATTTCTACAGCTTTTGGTTTTGATGGTTTAGCCGCAGGTGTCCTGGATTGATTTTGTGCTGTAGTCGCACTCAAGCGAGTATCAGTCCAAACAACATCATCACTGAGAAGATCGTCAGGGCCGAGAGGTAAACCACCGCGTCCGGTGACAATAAATTCGCTATCCTTATTGTCAAAAGCTGCACATTTAGAGGAAACCAGCCTTGGAGTATTTACCAAACCTGCGGGCAGTTGCAATAATCCTCGATTCTGGTCAACATTGGGCGTTTTGATTGCTATAGTGCCTTGTACCCCAAGTTTAGAACTAGCAGTAATGTCACTAAGCTCAGTTGGGCCTGGGCGAGACTCAATGCCATAAATGCCACTTGCTGTAATATTAACTCTACCTCCAGAACCTGTAAAAGCATTGGCGGTGATGTCACTATTTTCTTGAGGGATGGCAACGATAAAGCCCGACGGGGAATTGATGGTGATGTTACCACCGTCTCCACCTTGTTGTGCAGTACCCGCAGTCGTAGAGATTTTACTGCCACCACGCAGCAGCATTAAGTCTCCTACAAGTAAGTTGATATTGCCACCACTACCTGATTGAGATTCTGCAATCAACCTTCCTTGGTTATCCAAGTTAATTTGTGGAGAGGTAACTATAATATCTCCTGCCTTTCCTTTACTTTCTGATTGAACAAACACACCACTAATATCTCTGGGAATTACTGTACTTGCACCAATAAGAGTGCTGCTTCTAGGAGAAGCAGTCCCAGAAATTGTTACAGAGTCAGTGGCATTAATATTAATTGTGCCTGCGTTTCCTTGTCCAAGAGTACCCGCAGTTAATATAGCGCCATCACGTAGCGAGAGATTTTTTGTACTAATGCTGATATCGTTAGCATTGCCTATTCCATTTGGAGAGACAAGGCTGTATGCACCACTGATCCGCTGATTGCTACCAATGCCATCAAAAATGACAAAATCAGTGGCATCAATATTTATACTGCCTGCATTGCCTCTACCATCGGTATCTGTAGCTAAACGAGCACCATTTCCGACTGTGAGCGATCGCGTCTTGATATCAATGTTGCCCCCCTCACCTGATTCTGCTATTGTTACTCGGCTAATAATGTTTTGAATGTTCAGTCCATTGTTAAATGAAGCCGTACCTCCAGTCGGTACAGAAAATTCTTGAAAACTGTGGAACAAATTACGTCCTGCTTGCGTTCCTCCAGTAATATTGAAAGTGCTGCCATTGATTGTGACGTTGGAATTATTGGGTAGAGTTCGATCTGGAGTGATTTGGGCTGTTGCATAATTGGCAGAGAAGACACAAGCGTAACTAAGAGCGATTGCCCAAGGGGCACTGGCGGAGCCAACTGCTAATAACTGACGCGAAATAACACCCATCCCTGACATTGCAGTCTTCCTCTGTTGAAATCGTCCAAACGCTTAATTACTAATGAGTAAACCATTATTCAAGTCTCAGTAGTGCAATAGCTTCGTAACACCTCTTTTTTCTTAACAAGACTTCAACTCTAAGCATCCATGCTTGAATAAATTGGTGAACCGTCTTTCCCTAGATCCTCGTCACCTTCAGAACACCCTGGAGAGCGTGATCGAGATCGGATCATGCCAAAATCATGCAGCAAGTTAACGATCTACATATTGTCAATTTTGATGTGCTGTTTGCCAAAGGAAACAGTGTATGTATTAAGATATACCGCTGAAGGAACTCACAGAGGTGAGCCGCATGGGGATATTAAAGCTATGCTATGACAGCGAGTAAGCGATGGGACGGGCGTTGACTGCTCGGCTGTGTCTGATACTGAAATGCTCGATGCTATTGAGTACTTCATCTTCCCCAACTTCATGCCGTGGGCAGGTGTAGGAACGCCGTTACAGTTCAGGTTCCGACCCAACGGTAACGATCCCGACTCTTGTATTATGGAGGTACTCATGCTCCTGCCTTACCCGGAAGGGAAGCGTCCAAGCGCAGCTAAAACTCACTGGCTGACACCAGAAGATAGCTGGACTAACACGCCAGAGTTAGGATCACTTGGTTCAATCCTCGACCAGGATAGCTCAAACTTGCGCCGTGTCCAACGAGGATTGAAGGCGTCCGCTAGGTCAGGGGTTACGCTCTCGCGATATCAGGAGTCCCGTATCCGGCACTTCCACTTAGTGCTTGAGCGCCAGTTGCGGTCTTGATATCAAAATATAAAATCTTTGAATTCGGTTGATAGTTGGGATCAAGCGCTTGATCCCAACTATCAACCAGTAATATCAAATCCGGTTAATTACTTGAGAAATCTCGTCTAGAAAAAGTTATTCCTCAAGCTTGGGGTAGCCCTACTTTGGCACAGTTTACTCCCTTCCCGCCAGAAGAATACTGATGTAAAAAACCGCCAAGACGCCAAGAGCGCTAAGAAAGAGGATCAAGAAGATAGGTAATCTTGTACCGGGAAGGGAGTAGTTTTTGAAATAAAATGCACAGAGTCAATGTCCATTTAATTACTTGTTAATAAAAGATAGGCTTGTAGTTGAGGAC
>JAQYWP010000513.1 GCA_029379285.1 Rhizonema sp. PD38 | reverse complement strand
GGTAGATATACTGTAGTTTAACCTCGTAGATAAACGATAGTTTAACTTCGAAGGGCTTGTTGTAGTTTAACTGCGTGGGCCTGTTGTAGTTTAACAAAGTAAACGTTGGTAGCTCTACAGTCAAGTACGTGAGTATGTTGTAGTTTAACTCTGCTATCAAGTACTAGTTAAACTGTGTGGAGATGTCGTTGTTAAACTACGTATTAATGAAGAGTACCTGGGTTGACACGGCACTCTGACATTAAAATGACAGTCCTAGACGAAGACTATGGTCGAGTATTTGTTAGGGCATACTTAGTGCAGAAACGGAGGGCTTACAGCCTTTCTTGTTTGAGGGTTTGGTAGTTTAGTGCGAGGAAGGGTTTAGTGCGAGGGTTCTGTAGTTTATGTTTAGTTGAAGGCGAAGATGATAATAGAGTATCCACTAACAGCAGGGTTTAGCAAGAAAGGTTGTGGCTGGAACGGTGCAAGGAGGGGCAACAATCAAGCTCTGGGACGAATGTGAGGAACGAAAAAAAGTTCAGTGTTAAGGCAAACAACGTATGTTGAGCACTTACATTGTGTCTTATGCGCGAATCCAACTGGTTGAATTCAGGTCGAGATGAGGACAACCAGAGTATTCAATAACAGCAGAATTTAGTGAAAATAGGGAGAACAGGACGGGCGATGGCAAGAATCGAGCTTCGGGAAAGATCTGTAAGACTGTCAGTATCGTACAAAATAAATTAGAAACAAGATTTTTACCTGTGTTCTGCGAGGGTTGGTTCATTTGGATACAGTTGAGGACAAAGACGACGGTAGAGTTATTACTAGTGGCACAGAGGTAAGTGAGAAGTCGGAGCACCGGACAGGGCGTGGCGAGAATTGAGTTATGGGTTAGAAGGCAGGACAATGAAACAGAGTTTCAGCAATGACACAAACGAAATATGTAGGGGAACTCTTACGTGTTTTCTGGGGGGTTGGGGATGCTTAAAGACGGTTTTAGAGTAGGTTGGTGGGGCTACTAAAGAGGGGATTTGGTAGTCAATGAAGGCGTTGAAACCGATAAAACGGCCCCCCTGAAAGGAATAAAATTGCTTTCATCAGTTGACGTCGTACTGGTGATTGAAAAAGATCCACTCACGCTAGCTGGGTCATGCCAGGTGGGAGGACTAAAGAGAACATGGTCGTAGGGCACGCACCGGCTCCGTCAGTCCTAGTATTTCTCACGTACACGTACACCGGAGCAATGCGGAAGATATTTCACGTGCACCGGAGCAACATGGATGCTTGTCAAAGTCGAAATAATTTTTTAAACCATGTATTTAATACACTATGTTTGTGGTTCCAAAATACGATACTCATCAGGCCAGTTGTTTGCAAGTGAGAGGACACCAAGCACGGGATACCACTTTGCTGAGAATGTTACGGCGAGGCTGCGGAGGTTGTGGGCCTGCCAAAATGTGTACGCGTCAAGGCCGTCTCTTGTTGCGTCGTCAACATCGCACCTCCCTTCAAGGTTCTCCCACCAGCTCGCCCTCCAGTCCAGATAAACAATGACCCTACGCATCTCCTCCGACACTAATATGACCTCCTCGCTCCATCTATCAGCTCGAGCCTTCGACTTAGCCCACTCTACCCTTAGCCCTAGTAGGTGACGCGTTAATGAGCGCAACAAGAATAGCTTAGAGAGACGTACCTTCATTTATTGTGGTGCTAGACTTGCTGGCAGCAGCGGCAGCTCCGTCATCAATAGCGTCATCCTCGTTGTTGCTATCTGCATCCGAGTCGTCATCGGTGACATCTGGCTCGAAAAGTTGTTTAGCTTTGTTTTTAAGCATTTTTCAACATACCTGAGTTCAACTGAGAAGAGCGGTTTGAGTCTGCTGGTGGCCCTAAAAAACATCATCAGCTTTACGGTAACTTAAGTGAGAAATTTACCACGAGATGACCAAATCCAAGAGATTGAGCGTTTCCCTTCCGTTTGGTTTTTAGCGCTCTCTCGATGAGGGAAGGTGATGTCAGCATTGTTTAACTCTCGTAGACTATGTTGCCATTCTGGGGAGGGGTCGAGAGAGAGTAGTGCTAGTCTTGCACGTCGATAACGGCCGACAACAATTTGAGTTTTGTGTTGGAAGCGAGAAACAAGGGACCGCGCACGGGTACTCGGACGCTGCCCGGGTCCAAGTTCCTTTTTGTAGACATGGAGTGTCATCGTTATTCGTAAAAGACGTCGGAGTTCACTTAAAGAATCGTAAAGCTGCGCTTTGCGTAGGCGTTCTTCAATTTTGGCGATATCATAAAGACAAGCGGCTTGGCGCTCTGACAAGGACATTGACAAAGGGAGCCAAAGCTCATAGTCTTCGGGATAAGGTGACGAATTTATACACAAGTTGGAGCTGGCAGGGATTGAGCTTGAATTAGTTAGTACTTTTCGAGAACTGGAGACAAAAGCGTTGTACTCAATCAGATACTGGGCACGAGCATCAAGCCAAGCGTTGAGTTGGCGTTGTAGGGAATTTCGTCGCTCAAGTAATTTGACATCGTGAGAAGTGGTTGACTTTTCGCGAAGATCAAGGATGATATTTCCCCTGGTTAAATATGTCAGATCGTAGTTTTGGGTCGGAAGAATATGACATACTGTTGTTTCTCTAGCTCGAGAGCTACTTGCATGAATGTGTTGGGCGTCATGTTGTGAGGGAGGGGATGACCACGTTGAACGGCTAAGCTGTCCTCGTTTGCAAGCTCAAGTCGCAGAGCGGCCATGTTGATTTCTGAAGTTAACGTTGTTTACGATCACTAGAAAATGGCTTATGACTCACCTGTTTGAGGCTCAGAGAAGGGATCGGGCGCCGTTGTGTCCAGATGCCACTCGCAGAACATCTTTTCCCACTTTTGAATCTGACCATTGTCGAAAGTCATTGAAAATTCTTCGAAAAGCGTCGTATGTTTGCGCTTCATGATCACGCCAGTCTTAAGCTGGCTCAACAACTGAGTTCCTTTAAGTAAAAGTCAATAAAGCTACGACATAATGTACAAAAAGTGCCACCTACCGAGGTTAACAATCTTTCTCCAATTCCAGCTGGCAACGTGGTCGTCGATGGTATCCATCCTAGAGCCTGGCCCCATTTCCTTTGTACTCATACTGATTGGGTTGAGATGAGCCCAAAACCGCTCAGGTTCCTCCCCGTTAGTGTAGGCCGTGTGCTCCCGGAAGTTAAACGAAAAGACAGATTGGCAAGACGGTCCATGGGCATAAATATGAAACTTAGGAATGAGGAAACGAAGGCAAGAGAGTTGATGCGATGTGATCTGCAGGTCTGCCGGAAAGTTTCAGAGTCGCCGCGGGAAATTCCAAGACCATTGGCAAGCAATATCGTACGATATCAGGATATCTACGTCTCCAGCGTCTTTTAGAGAATAGAGTAAGATGTAATCCATATTAGCATAACTAAAATAATATTGACTGTCTTGCTCGCTGAATCAGATTAGAGAAAACCGTACCGTTCGCCCTTCTGAAGATTTCCTAACCCATTTTTCCGAACTAGACCATGACGAGCACGCAAAACACCGCCCACCCCGGTTGCGTCATAACCGCTTGAGAATTTTTTGTTTGCATGGTCGACCGCATGCAAATTTGAATTGCACAAGTTTGGCTAGTTGATAGATGAGATTTTGA
This sequence comes from Rhizonema sp. PD38, assembly GCA_029379285.1. Taxonomy (GTDB): domain Bacteria; phylum Cyanobacteriota; class Cyanobacteriia; order Cyanobacteriales; family Nostocaceae; genus Rhizonema. Next base: position 2,679 of record JAQYWP010000513.1, on the reverse strand, counting down.
GTAACTACTGGTGTTATTGCAGAAACGAACCTCGGTTTTGTTACCAAATTGATCTAGATACTCATGGTATGGACCTAGAGGGGGCCAGAATGCCCTTCCGTCACCCAAAGGTGGGTCATTTTTAATCCCACGAGCCTTATTTTTCAAGCGAAAATTAGCATCAAGCGTTAACATCAATGTATACTTCCATGCATCCTAGCCCGTGTCAGTAAGTGGCAGACGTCACTCTTAAGTGAAATTGTACTTACCGATGTCATTTTCCAATCGACTGGTAAATTTTTGTCAGGGTGTGGGCAAGCCGGGCATTCAAGGGCAATTTTGCCAGGTAATAAGTCGCTGATCCCGCCCTTACTATGACTAGACCCCGATCGCCTGCACATCCGAAGATGACGCCACTCCCTTACAACGTGAAGAAACTGTGCATATCAAATCTTCGGTGTATTAGAGAGTGATTAAAAAGTGGTCTAGCACTTACCTTGACTTCCTCGGTTCCCAGATTATCAGTTTTGTTGTGAAGCGAGTAATAGTAGTCGTAGGCGGAGATCTTACTCTGAAGGGTCAATATATGAAATGAATTTAGCACGTCAAACGTGAAAGCAGTGTTAGGAGAGTGTACGGAGGCGGGAAACCATCGGTATCGCAGTAGCTGAGTTGCCTGAAGCGATGCTCCTTTTTCTTCGTAGCAATCACAAAATCGAACCTTGACTGTGTGAATCCCATTCGTGTCCACAACCGTGAAGTTTTCTTGAACGTTTCCGGGGTGAGGACATGTGTTTGTGACGTGTCCTAGGTTGATGATAAGACCGAGCGAGTTTAAAGTGGTGTTTTCAAAAAATGATCCTGTCCATCGCTTTCACATATTTGTCAGTAGCTGGTGGACCAGTTAATAAATACGTACTTGGATACGGTGGAGTGGTAGGTCAGTATGCCCGTCAATGATACAAGAATTGCATACATGTTTTGAGTAGGCGCAGTCAATGCAGCGATAAATCAAACGATCAACTCTGAAAGCACTACATTTAGAACAGGTTAGTCCCAGATTTCTAAGGCCTTCCAGACGAAGAATTTTGTCAGAAAAAAGCTGCCGAAAGGGTAGCCAGTCCGCAATTGGTCGGACCTAAACTTTTCAGTCAGTGCTTTACTACTCAAAGGCGATATATGGGACGTGACCGTTGGCTTTTTGGGACCTGCGTTAGCAGCTTTGGGGCTGTCTTCCTCCAGCGTGCTCGGCTCATCCTCAAAAAACGAAGGGTGTAAAGGTGAGTCAGGATCTGTAGTACTAAAAGGAGGCAAGTTCTCTTCTTTGTCGAGCGGAGGCGGGGGGCTTGAGTAGATATTTTTCTCCTTTACAAAGATTTGACCGGTTTTAGCTCAAGAAACCGACACAGTGCAACCTGCAGAGATCGGCCTTTTCGCTGTTGAAATCGGCCGGTGCACGCCAATGCTTTGTTTGATTTGCTCATGGTTCCTTTGCCTTCTCAGTGCTGAGGAGGTGGACATGAACTGTTTTTGTAATTTCAAAGACTAACCGCACACAATCGTGCACATGTACATGCGTTGAACACGAGTTGACCTTCGCTGAGATTCAACCTGCCAGCGGCAAGTTTGCGGTGGGGACTGTTAAATTTGCCATTATTCTCGAAGCAAAAGCGAATCTGAGACTTTTTAGTGAGAACACTTAACATGGCGGACGTAAAGACTGATATATTTCATATATCCTAGTAAGGACAAGTGTAAAACCTGTGATCAGAGCCGGCAGAACGGATCGTCGGTTAATAGTGCAATATTACAGTCAATATTTGAGGGTAGTCACGAACAGATTGAACCAGAAATTCGGACTGGTGGTCAGATTGCCAGTCCCCCAAGTTTGCGGCGGAGGCTGTTAAATTCATCTTTAAACTTGAAGCAAATTGGTATCTGACGCTATTCAACGTTAACACTGAACGTAGCGAGCGAGAGGGCAGGACGCTTCCCTCGAAAGGCAGCGCATCAGCATGACCGATCGACGGCTGAGAGGAGCTCACTGGTAAATATTGTAGTCAATATCTAGTCGTTGTTACAAAAAAACTGGGGTATGATTGGGAACCTGGTGTATATTTCAGTATTTCTAAAACCCGATCGGGCATCAGACCAGGCACCTGCCAAAAATTCCGTTAATAATGGGCGCGCTGACGCGTTTTACCCATCTTTTGTCCAAGCTACCTAGAGTCGTTGTTGTTCTGAACCATAGGGCGTCACCGCAGGAGTCAAAACGTGAAGAAGAGAGTCGGTCGCCCAGGGGCCTTTACCAGCGAGCAGGAGGATTTCCTCTTAAAGTTTCTTGTCCAGTACAAAGCTGCGCAAAAGCGGTCAGACACCAGCGCGAACAGTACCAAGAAGGAACTGACGAAGTTCTGGCCCGGCTTTTGGGAAGAATGGTTTGCTTTATGGCCGGTGCTTGATAGTGATGGTCTGGAGGACAATCAGTCGTCGGTCAAGAAGGTTAGTCTCTACAATTGGGATCAGTAACAATACTAAAAGTCAATGTAGAGACTTAAGCAATGGTTTAATAATAAAACTCGTGGGGCGACCGTTTCGCGAAAAGTTTTAGACTTCAACGCCCCTCGGAAAAAAATGCTGTCCGCCGTCCAAGCATATTCTGTTCTCTACTATAAGGAGAAGGTCAGCAATGCCGTTCAA
>JAQYWP010000512.1 GCA_029379285.1 Rhizonema sp. PD38 | reverse complement strand
CCGTAAAGCTTCTCGCACGGGGATGCGACTGACACCAAACTGAGTGGCAATTTCATCTTGCCTCAAAGATTGTCCTTCCTGAAAAATGCCGCGCAGAATCGCTTCCCGTAAAGCTTCGGCAATCAAATCTGGCGTACTGCGTTGTTGTTGCAGCACATTGGCTGCTAAATCATTTATATTCATAATTTATATTGTATACAATTTTTAGTATACAATATCCAAAGTAGATGAACAATATGCGAGACAGTTATGAGTATTCAACCTCAACCAGACAGGGTGCTTATCTTTGATACAACTCTACGAGATGGCGAACAATCACCAGGCGCAACGCTGAATGTAGAAGAAAAGCTGATAATTGCTCATCAACTTGTAATACTTGGGGTTGATATCATTGAAGCAGGATTTGCAGCTGCCAGTCCCGGAGATTTTGCAGCTATCAGAACTATATCCGAACAAGTTGGCGGAACGGGAGGGCCAATTATTTGTAGTTTGGCAAGATCGGTAAAAGCAGACATTCAAGCTGCGGCTGAAGCTTTGCAACCTGCATCTCACCCTAGAATCCACACAATGATTTCGACTTCTGAGATACACCTGAAGTACCAGTTGAAAAAATCCCAAAGCGAGGTACTGGCGATCGCAGAGGAAATGGTTGCCTATGCCAAGTCTAAAGTGGATGATGTCGAATTTTCACCGATGGATGCCAGTCGAACAGATCCTGAATTTCTTTATCAGGTAATTTCACAAGTCATCAAAGCAGGTGCAACCACGATAAATATTCCCGATACCGTTGGCTACTGCACGCCCAAAGAAATGGGGATATTAATTCAGGGTATTCAAGACAACGTTCCCAATATAGATCGCGTCATTCTTTCCGTTCACACCCAAAACGATTTGGGTTTAGCGACAGCAAATGCCTTAGCCGCAATTGAAAAGGGCGTGCGTCAGGTAGAGTGTACAATTAATGGTATTGGCGAACGCGCAGGGAATGCCGCACTCGAAGAAATAGTCATGGCATTACAAGTTCGTAAACCCTATTTTAATCCATACTTTAGTCGTTCTGTTGATTCCGATACACCCCTGACAAATATCAAAACCCAGGAAATTTACAAAACTTCTTGCTTGGTTTCTCAATTAACAGGAATGCTCATTCAGCCCAACAAAGCGATCGTCGGTGCAAACGCTTTCGCCCATGAATCGGGAATTCACCAAGATGGTATCCTCAAGCACCGCGAGACTTACGAGATTATGGATGCAGCAACCATCGGTTTGCCAGAAAATCGAATTATATTGGGCAAACACTCCGGACGCAATGCTTTCCGAACTAGACTCCATGAATTGGGTTATGATTTGAACGACGCAGATTTAAATAAAGCCTTTACGAGGTTCAAGGAAGTTGCCGACAAAAAGAAGGAAATCTCAGACTTGGATTTAGAGGCGATCGTCAGAGATGAAACCCAAATTCAAGCCGAAAGAAGCTTTCAACTCGAACACGTCCAAGTTATCTGCGGTGACAGTACCTGCCCGACAGCAACGATTACTGTTGTTACCCCCGATGGAGAAATCTTGACAGATGCGGCAGTAGGTGCTGGGCCCGTAGATGCCGTGTATCGAGCCATTAATCGCAGAGTACAGATTCCCAATCAACTGATTGAGTTTTCCGTCCAGTCTGTCACTGAAGGAATTGATGCTCTCGGAACCGTCACAATTCGCTTGCGGTATGAGGAGCGGATTTTCTCCGGACAAGCTTCCGATACCGACATTGTTGTTGCCGCCGCTTACGCATACATCAACGCCCTCAACCGCCTCTATCGTTACTTGCAGTCTGTTGTAGCAGTTAGTAATCAACTCCCTACAAGTAGAGTGTAAAATTTTTGTCAAATTTCTGCTTTGACTGCTTTCTCTAAACGATTAGTTTCATCTTTTACCTCTTTGAGTAAAGCATTCCAATCGTCTGGAGAGAAACCACTTTCAAGCATTTTCTTAAATACTAGATAAGCATCTGTGTTACTTTCGTAGGCTCGCTTAGTACAGAATTTCACAAGTTCGTAGCGTTATTGTGTCCTTAAAAGCCTCGCCAGCAAACGGTTCAATTCGTCACGAATTTATGAAACGTTGTACTTAGAGTCGTCATCGTTAACCCAAGCGAAAACAATGATTTTACTCTCTTGATGATACCGAAAAAACAATCGGTACTGCTGAAAAAATTTAGCTCTAAACCAGTGCTTGTGATTATCACCAAGCGTATTGCCTTGGTGATAATCACGACATGTTGGATCTTGAGGAATAGTATCAAATGCTAGTTTTGCTATAGCAGCTAGACGCTTTGTGGCGTTTTTTCGCTTGTAGTCTTCGGGATACTTCTGACGCAAATGTTCAACCTGTGTCAGAAGTTCTTCAAACTGGTTGAGGAAGAGAGAATGGGCAAATATGTTCCACCCATTAATTACTAGCGGCTGATTTACCAGCAAATTTATTCGTCCTCATCAGAGAGTGGTGCATCAAGATCAAGATCCACTTCAGCAACCAATGAAAGAACATGGCTGACTAAATCAGAACTAATCGCTTGTAAGTGCTGAGGATTCTTTTCAATATCTTGTGCAAGAAAATTCAGAAACTGCCCAAGTATAGGATCGCTCTCCGTCTGGTTAGCGCGAGAAATCACTACCTTGCCGTCAGACTCAATGGTGTAGCAGATTTTATCGCGCTTTTTCAAACCAAGGACTTTGCGAACGGGATCAGGGATTGTAGTCTGATAACGATCAGTAAGAGTAGATTCTGAGCATGAGGCTAGTGTTCCAGGCATAACGACATTTAAACCTGTCTGTTAAACTCTACTCAAATGTAATGCAAATGCATTGTCTTGTCAAGAGCAGCACGCAGTTAGATGCCCGACTTCTTGGAGAAGTCTGGTAGTAAGCAAGGTGCAAGCCACTTGCGAGTTAGGAGCGCGTCTCAAGAGCGTTCCTGGGTGAGACTCCCAGGCGAAAGTACCCTCGGTGCGCTCTTTGGGTACGGCTTGTAAACACAGGGAAGGCATCCCGTGCCAAAACGGGTTTTTAATACACTGCCCAAGTTTACCTAAGTTTTTGATAACGCAATCAAAGTGCCAATCTAGTTAAAATAATCGTCAAGCGTCATTACAACGTTGACAAGTACTTTGCCTTGAGGATCTACTGCCCTTAAACGCGCTCTAGGTTTACCATGTTGCTGGCTTAAGCGCGACAGAGTGTAAGTAAATCCCCGATTTTTCCAGCTAGAAGAAACTGCTGTTCTCTTGGCTATGTGATCAATTTCAATACAACGCTTTTGGGCATCACATCCCTTATAATAGTCGCCCACCACATAAACAGTGTAGCCACCACCGCGATAGACTTCACCTTCGGGCACATTTTCATCGGCACGAACAGAGGTAGAAAACAGTGGCACGGCTATTAAAGCGCCTACCAGTAATGTGCGCAGATTCATAGAATTAACTCCTAACAGTATTTTTGGTGATAATCTATACAACATCAAGCTCAGGATAGATTCCACAGTAAAATTACTTGTTAAAACCTTCACGAGGACAAAAACTTTTGACAAAAAAGACGCAAGCAAGGATATTATGATCGTCAAACGCGATCTTCAAGACCTATGGATTGGCTATCCTCGATTGACTTATCTCACCTTTGGAATTTGGTTATTGCCCAAACTCCAATACCTACCCCTACATCCTCACCGCTATCAAATACGGCAAAGGTTTCTTACGATATCGAATTATTAAAAAGCCAACTTGAAGTTATCAAAAGTACGAATGCCAGCCAGTTAGAGTTTCTCAAGAATACAAACGTTCAACTTGGTAAAAACTTTAATAGATTCGTTGCGGCAATGCAATTCACTTTAGTGGTGTTTGCATTATCAGCCTCATGAGCAATTTTATTTCTCCGATCAACAATTAAACTCAGTTGTTGTTTGATATTTTTTGTTGGTCTACCTATTTTAACAGCAACCTCTTCCCATAATTTCTTATCTGAAATAAGCCTAATTGCGTCAGCTATCTTATCTGGTTGTTGAAAGCTTTTATAACTAAGAGTTTCCCTGATTTCATTTTCTAGCCAAGAAACATTATTATTAAGCTTATTCGCTATACTACTTGATATTACTGGAATTAAAAACGAGATTGTATGAGACTGCTGTATAAATGTGGATCCGTAGCTCTGTTGAATCTCGTTTTCCAACCAAGATGCAACATCTATCGCCATTATCCGCTCTTGACGGGCAGCACTCAACGAAACTTGAAAACGGGAAAAGGCTGATTGACTGGTGTTGGCTGGAGGGTTGGGTTCAAGACGTTGATGGCAATGAATTTCTATCATCCCCAGTGTAACAACTTCGTGAATGTAATAGTCTAAAGCACTCACAACTAGAACCAAAGATGCCCTTAAAATATCCGACAGATCCAAGGCACTGGTAGCTTGAGCTTTTACAGAGTTGTGAAGAGCAATGAGGTCTCGAACGCGACCAATACTAATACGAAATTGGTCAAGCGCTGACTGCATAAGTAGAGGTAGAAGTTAGTGCAATAATCTTGTCTGCTAAGTCTGAAAAAGTTTTCTTAAATTCTTCTTGTTTCTTTTGGTTATTCTCTAAGACTATTCCTGTTTGCTTCAATTGCTCAGGTGTGAGGTCATAAACTGGGGTTCGGTGTTCCTGAGATAGGGCAATTAGACTATTAAAATTTGAGATTTTCGTTAGAGAGAAGCTATCATTAATTCCCTCCTCAGTGTAGACTGTTGAAGGTAGCATCATATTATTCTTGTCCAAAATAGGGACTAACTTGTTAGAAACAGCTCGCTCAACTTTCTCAATCCATGTTTGAAAGGCAGCAGTCTCTTTTCCACGTATAATTCGATAATTTTGAACAATAGTTCCTAAAAAACGCAACGTAACGTTAGGAAATGGGTAGGCAGCATCTTTCAGAATAGGAAGAGAACTTGCTGTTTTAGCCCAAGCGCACCATCTTGGTAAAACTTTAGCTAAAGAGTCTATTGCCATTACCGAGAAGAAATCAGCAGTCGTTGGAACAAGAAAAAAGTCGCTCGTCATTAGTAAATTCTGATTGATCGAGCCTAAACTTGGACTCATATCAATTAAAATATAGTTGGCATTAAACTTAGTAGCTGTTTTTTCAAGTAAATCAGTGATGGAACCTGGTAGGTTTTTAAGGGCTTTAATTGAACCACTTAATTCTTGAGCAATACCTAATGTCACCTCGTATTCAGCAAATCCAACATGACCAGGCAATAAAAATAATCCTTCTTGACCTTGTACTGAGATGCAGTCTACAGCCTCAATAGCCCTTGGTTGAGACTCAAACGCGGGAGCTAAACCCGTCTTAATGTTTGACGTTGTATTATATGTATTTTCTATTCTTGCCTCATCAGCTTCTGTTGCTTCTCCCAGAGCCATTCCTGTGAGATTACATTGCGGGTCCGCATCCACAAGGATTACTCTGTTACCTTTTGAGGCAAGCATCCATCCTAAATTAAATGTAGTTGTTGTTTTGCTAACTCCGCCCTTGTGATTAAATAAGGCAATTTTTTGAACCATTGTACTATGCTTGCATAAATTGGCTCTCAGGTTTCAATTCCAAGTATAGCTGGGAAAAAAGCTCCAAGCGTTGCTAGCACTAAGACTATGGTCGATTTACGTAAAACTCGCGGGAGAGAGTACTCTCTCCCGCAGATTTTACATAAAGCTCGCGCTCTTAGAAACTTCTCTAGAGCAGACTTTCCCTGAAAATTGCTGTGATATAAATCTGAGCTTCAAAAAAGCTGCATATCTTCAACAACTTGAACACTATAGCAGTACGCTCATCAGATGTGAAAATCTCTCTCTTTCTTTACAGGAGCATTCACAGCGAGGGAGCGGTTTATTCAAACAATAATTTTCACGACTCCTCAACGGATCGCTATATGATAATAATGAGAAATAAACAGCTTAGTGGGTTAATGACTATCTTGAAAAAAAAAGTACAGTCGGTTTTGACTTTTGAATTATTTCGTAAGTTGTCGTTCTGGTTTGCACAATGATTTCACGTCGCACTTTTTTAAGTTTGTTACTTGCTTGCTGTATTGCTCTGAGCGGTTGGTTGAATTTAACCCCAGTTGCTTATGCCCTTGGGGGTAAACTTCCCACTATTAATCAACCTGCACCAGACTTTAATTTGCCAACAAATACTGGCGATCGCAATATTTCCCTTTCAAATTTTCGTGGGAAGTGGGTTGTTATGTACTTTTATCCTAAAGACTTTACTTCTGGTTGTACTTTAGAAGCGCGGCGTTTTCAGCAAGACTTACCCAAGTAC
>JAQYWP010000511.1 GCA_029379285.1 Rhizonema sp. PD38 | reverse complement strand
AAGTTGAATCACTTGAAGTTTATCTACGCGATTGAGCTCGCGTAATTGTTCCACTAACTCCGACGATACCATTGTTAACCTTAGTGTTTGCTGATTAAACTGTTATGTCTTTAAATTGCATATTAACTCAAGTAGGCGTACCCTATCAAGCTCTGTTTCACTTTCCATCCTACGCGTAAGTCCCCATAATACCGTTTCACTTTAAAGTTGATACATTAAGGCAAGCAGGGGATGCAGGGGATGCAAAGGGAGCAGTTCTTGAGCGAATTGTATCAAGATTTTCGTGAAATGGCATAATAAGATGGATTCAGACACCCTACCTGCTAAATTGCGATCGCAGTTCAACTCATGAGTAGAAATTCATGTAGTTGAGGCTAGGGGTTGATGATACCAATAAAACTTGAGTGATGAGGTTCAATAAATTTAACCTTTGCGTATTTTCCCAGACTTCGTGAAAAACAATAGCCTCGACTTCGTAAGAGTTGTCAGGGAGGAATACACGCAGAGAGATTATTGCTATAGATGAGCGTGAGGGGAGATTATGATGATTAAAAACGACAAACAGTTACGCCATACCAAGGAATGGTTGCAGAGATTTGAACAATCCGTAGCCGAACTTGATAATAATGAGAGTTTAAAAGCAGAGTTTACGCGGTAGAAGTTGCATAGAGATTCATACCAAAGCCAAGTTGATGAGTTAAAGGAACAAATTGCCGAATATGAAGCCCTCGTCAACCACGATTACCATGAGCCAATCGTGCTAAAAATTAATGATATTAATCATCTACCACAGCTTCTAATTAAAGCGCGTATGGCAGCTAAACTTAGTCAAAAGGAACTCGCTGATTTGGCTGGATTAACAGAGTCACAAATTAAGCTTTATGAAGATAAAGATTATGAAAGTGCTAGTTTTTAGATGTGCAGGCAGTATTTGATGCATTGGATATAAAAATCCAAACAGGTGAGTTTTTATTTCCTTTAGATACGTTAAGAAGAACACCAATTACAAAAGATGAATTAATATCATCTCCACGAAAGAAAAACAACCAAAATCAACAATCAATTCAGGAACTGCAAGCTTAACCAATTCTAAATTTCAATTAATTCCGAAGCGATCGCCTGCTGCTGCGTTGGAGTAAGGGAGAGCCAAGGCGCACATCCGGATCGCACATCTGGAGTCATGAAGGTACACACCAGTATGAGAGAAGCGTAATTCATATTTTACTGACACACCGGAAGTTTTTTCAATTCTTCAGGATGGGAGCCGAGGTAATCTTTCAGCCAATAACAACCCCGTGTTAACAGATGATCTAATCCTCCAACACGCCATACCCGTGCAGTATTGTCAGATGATGCCATGACGATGCGCTGTCCTTTTAGGCTAAAACTGGCACTGTTGACAATGTCTTGATGCTCCGTAAGGACAGCAAGCGGCGTGCCTTTCACATCCCACATCCTTGCAGTATTGTCATCGGATGCGGTGACAATGCGCTGTCCTTTTGGGCTAAAACTGGCACTGTTGACTCTGTCCAGATGCCCCTTAAGGATAGCCAGGAGCGTGCCTTTCACATCCCACACCCGTGCAGTATTGTCAGATGATACAGTGACGATGCGCTGTCCGTCGGGGCTAAAACTGGCACTTTTGACAGGTAACTTATGCCCCGTGAGGACAGCAAGCGGCGTGCCTTTCACATCCCACACCCGTGCAGTATTGTCATCTGATGCCGTGACGATGCGCTGTCCTTTTGGGCTAAAACTGGCACTGTTGACTCTGTCCTGATGCCCGGTGAGTTGAGTCCGCTCTCGGATATTGTCAAGAATTGTTTGTAAAGCCAGCATCGGGCTGGTAGCTGGATATGTTACTAAAGGGCGTCCGTCTTTTACCAGTTCTTTCAATCTTTGTCCCACATCCATCGCTGATAGTAATGCTCCTATTTGTTGGAACTTAAACTGCTGTAAAGCACTGGCTCCTGCCTGCTCGAGTATAGTGCTTTCCTGTGCAACCCATGCTTCTTTGGTTGCATTAAGAGCCATTACCCCTGCAATGATTGCTACTATGATGAACAATGCCAGTATCGTACCCCCAATCATAGTCCCAAGACGTATCTGTCGCTTGGCTTTTCGTTGTGCCTTGGTTAATGTCTCATTTGCTTGAGCTAAGATCCAACTCTCTTGTTCTTTGACGCGCAAAGCATTTTCGACTGCTTTTTTGTCTAATTTTTGACTAGCAGCTAAAAACTCATAATCTGCATTTCCTAAGCTCTTACCCTCTGCCCATGCCAAGGCATCTCGCAATGTTCGCCCTTGCAACAGGCGTGATTCATCGTGATAACCCGAATCGACCCAAGATCTCAGTGTTTCTGCATAAGGGCGCAAAGAAGCTAGTGCCTTTTCAAGCCAACTCTGATTAAAAACTTCTGCGTAAATACGGTTGTAAACTTTTAACTTCCCTTCACGCCTAACTACCAATCCTGATAGCCGCAATTCGATTTGTTCAAGGCTACCATCTGCGGCGATCGCCCCTGGTTGCAAAACTTGCTGATATAATCCAAGTAGACGACCTGTACGCTGTCCGCCACTCTGTAAAATGCGATCGCGTATCGTCTTCAAATGCTCTGGTTCATCCTGAGCCTCCCAGTTGGAAATGACTTTTGATTCCACCAACTGCTCCACCCACTGAGCAACCCCATCATGTGGAATCGGCTCATTAACATTTTGAATCAGTTGACAAACTTTTTGGCTCAAAAACGGATGTCCCCCTGTCCAATCCAACACTGCTTGCAACACAGCTTTGGGATTGCTAGCCTTAACTGCCAAACCTTGAGCTAACGGTTTAGCTGACTCTAAATCAAAGCCTGTCAATTCAATCGCTCTACCAATATTAAATGGTGTGCGTCGCCTGTCTTGAATCAAATCTGAGGGAGTTGCCACCCCTAGCACGGCAAAGGTGAGTCGTCGGTATTCCAACTTATCGGCTTGATTGTTATAACAGTCACGGATAACAGCAAAAAAATCATCTAAGTTGAATTTGAGGCTGAGAACACTGTCGATTTCGTCTACAAAAATCACTATATTTTGCTGAATCGACTTCAGTAAAACAGATTCAATAAACTTGCTGAATAACGATACTGGAGATAGCTTTGCCTGACTCACCCACCATTTATCTATATCAAATTGTTGATCCAGATGTAAATTGTTCGCTATGCGATCAATGACTCCTACATACCACTGTTCTAGAGTGATATCGGACGTACCAATAGCTGTAATATCAACAGCAGCACAGGCAATGCCCTCTGAGCGCAACCGTTGCATAGTTCTGACTCGCAGACTTGATTTCCCCATTTGTCGGGAGTTAAGTACATAACAAAACTCCCCTGCCTTCAAACCCTCGTAAAACTCAGTATCTGCAAGTCGCGTCACGTAGGTTGGGGCTTCAATCGGTAAACTTCCCCCGACTTGATATTGGTAGGATGAGTGGGATCGTTGGCTCATTGAAAGCACCTCTCCAAGACAAGAAAACACTGATATCTACAATCTCCATCTGCGGCTTTCCAGATTCCTTCAACAGACATTTTTGCCTTAATTAGATGCTTTCCAATCATCAGCTTACCCCCTGGCGATTGCCAAAATATATACGGTACAAATCACACAAGGGCATCACATCATTACCTTGAAACTTCACCAACCCCATACTGCGTAACTTAAATGCCAACCCTGTCTCAATCCGTATAGGTACAGGAGAGACAACGACTTGTTTGAGCGCCGCCTCTAACTTGGCATCATCTTGCAAGTTCACTCTATGGCGACGTAAGTGATCACTAAATATTCCTGACTCAGTAGGTGAGGTTTGCAACAATTGCGATAAACTCATCCTTTTACGAGCAATTTCATAGAGCGATCGCCTGACTAAATACGGATGTCCCCCTACCATTGCCATGAGTTGTGTTACCTCCGACTGACTCCAATCAAGCTTGTGTCGTTGCACCAAGTCTTGCACTTGTGTGTCATTCAACTCCGGTAACTCAATTGGCAAACCCACATTGAATGGTGACTGATTAATATTGAGGGGAATGTAAACTTCCTTGGAATGCACAATTACCAATCTCAGTTTTTTCCAAATTTCCTCATTCTTTGACATTTCATGCCAAACTCGTAACAACCCAAAAAAGTCAGCCGCAACTTCAGGATGTTGGAAAACCTGATCGACTTCATCCAAACCTAAAACCACTGGACTAGAAATTGTTGATAACAGGTATTTTTCAAAGTAGTTGATACACTTGCTCTTGCTACCGCGAACACCTTGCCAATAATCTGCTAACTTATTCGTTACATTTAGTCTATCCGTAATACTGTCACAGAACCACTGCAAGAATTTGTCCAGACTGGTGAAAGACTCTGCATCTATCTGCGGCTTGAAAGTTTAAGTTAGCAGTTTTATAGCCTCGTTCCTCTGCATGATGGAGAACACGTATCAATAGAGAAGTTTTGCCCATCTGTCGGGGAGCTTTAATCCGAATCAATGCTCCTGGTTGTAAAATCGTTTCATAACAATCACTTTCAATCGGTGGGCGTTCCACATAAAAGCCAGAGTCTAGACTGACATGTCCTTCCGGTTGCTCCCAATTTTGCGTGATAGGGGTTGGTTGTGGTATGGTAGCAGACGGCGAAGAATTCTTTGTCTCACCGCCACCAAACAGTTGTTGCAAGGCTTGGAGAATTCGCTCTAAAAATGATTGTTGAACAGATGGCGTTGTTTGTGCCGATAGAGAGGTGATTACCGTTTGACTTTGCGCTGTTGTCGAGTTGGAAGTTTGTAAAGTTTGACTTGGTGGCGAGAGATTTGTGATCTGGGTTTGGACAGTAGTTGATGCCGAATAAATGTTAAGCAATGGCTCAAGAGCTTGCAAAGCAACAGTCGCGTCAAGGTAACGCTGACGGTAATCAAAGCGCACCATTGTATCTAAAACTTCTTTGAAACCTGGGTTTATGCGGGTGCATTCACTGAATAAAGCACAACACAACTCGCCTGTGTTGAAGTCTCTTGGTAACTTTTTCGCTTCTAACCCAGTTAATGCCTGGAAACAAATAATTCCAACTGCATAGATATCACTACTGAAACGGGGGCGACAAGCTTGCTGTTCAGCAGGCATATAACCAGGAGTGCCGATCGCTACCGTCAGACTTGTTTCCCCCTGATTGTTGACAGACATAGCACTGATTTCTTTAACTGCCCCAAAGTCAATCAACACAATTTTCCCATCTTTCAGTCGCCGCCTGAGATTCTCTGGTTTGAGATCCCGATGGATGACGTTGTTTTGATGAACAAATGCCAAAACTTCGAGAATGTCTTTCAAGAGTTTAAAGACAACTTGCTCGCTCTTGCACGAACCAACGATAATTTCATGCGTCAAATCGTGCCCTTCAATCAATTCCTGTACTAAATAAAATTGCGAATTCTCTTCAAAGTGAGCAAAAAGTTGAGGAATTTGGTTGTTCTCGTTCCCAAGCTGATACAGGGTTTGTGCTTCCGAGTCAAATAGTCTTTGAGCAATAGACATTTTATCCTGAGCTAGGTTTTTCGGTTTGAAATATTTAACAACACACGTAGGCTGTCTTGGCAGATCCAAATCTTTAGCCTTATAGGTATAGCCAAACCCTCCGCTTCCCAGCAGTTCAATAATCTCGTAGCGATTACGAAGCGTTCTTCCAATGAGAGAGTTTATGCTCATATAAGTTCAGGCACCTTACAAGCGATCATTGCGAGGGCAATCAAATGTAGAACCGAGGAAGGCAGCCTGAATTGCTGCAACCGCTTCAAAGAGTACGAATCTAATTCATCCAGGTTCTGCATTCTTCAACGCCTCCATCCCTTACCAGTTCAACTCGTGAGTAAAAATTCATGTAGTTGAGATTGGTGGTATGATACCAGCAAAGCTTGGACGCTAAGGTTAAATAAATTTAAAATTTACGTATTTTCACAGATTTAATTAGCTGATTTAGCAAAAATATAGTCTTGAATAGTTGGGATTGAAGCCTTGACAAAAATTAGTAAATATGCGCTACAGTTTTACAGGATTTTTAGGAATTGGAGACTGGATTGCCAGTTACCGTGAGCAACTAATTAATATCCTCAAACCGCCCAAAAATCGGCAACCTCCTACAGCACTATCCGACGTTCACTGTAAGATGTAGATTACGAGCAATATTCTGCTTGGAAGAGTACGGTTTTTTGCTGTTCAACCCATGGTGAGCGAAACCACTGGTAGGAAAGGTAAATGCTTGCCGGGTTCCTATTAGAGTGTTCCAAATAAAAAATGATCCAAATATCAATCAGACCGACCAAAGATTTC
>JAQYWP010000510.1 GCA_029379285.1 Rhizonema sp. PD38 | reverse complement strand
CTAATAGTTAGTAATTTGGAAAAATTTAATTAACTATTAGCATTCCTCATTTGGCAATCACAAAATAGCCATGAAACGAAATCAAAAGGTGAATGTTTACAGAAGAAATTTACTCAAGTTAAGTACGGGGATAATAGGAGCAGGAGTATTAACAGCAGGACGGAGATCTAAGTTTGTTTTTTCGGAAAAAGCCTTAGCAGACAATAACATGAGTCCTGATCAAGCTTTGCAAGATTTAATAGATGGAAATAAACGCTTTACCACCAGAAAACGTCAAAATCCTCATCAGGATTCTGTACATATTCTCCAAGTGGCTAAAGCTCAAAAGCCCTTTGCGTCTATTCTTAGCTGTGCTGATTCACGAGTTCCATCCGAGATTATCTTCACCTTGATTGGATAGAATTGCCATAACAAGTTTTATTTTGGAGTTGATTGTTTTATGCTGAGTATCTTAATTTGGATACCGATTTTAGGAGCTGCTGTCATTGGTTTGTGGCCGAGTGCTATCTTCACAAACCGTGCCCGTTTAGTATCACTTACCGTTGCCGGGCTAGTTGTCCTATGGAATCTTTTCATCTTACTGAAATTTGATATCAGTAATCCGGGGATGCAGTTACAAGAATATTTACCTTGGAATGAAACTCTCGGTTTGAGCTATAAATTAGGGGTTGATGGTCTCTCGGTGTTGATGCTGCTATTAAATAGTTTCTTAACTTGGATTGCTATTTATAGTAGTAATAAACAAACTGAACGCCCCCGGCTTTTCTACTCCCTCATCTTATTAGTAAGTGGTGGCGTTGCCGGAGCATTTTTGACAGAAAACTTACTGTTGTTCTTTTTGTTCTACGAACTAGAATTAATACCTTTCTATCTGCTGATTTCGATTTGGGGAGGTGAAAAAAGAGTCTATGCTGGTATCAAGTTTCTCCTCTATACTGCTGTTTCGGGAGCTTTGATTCTAGCGACATTCTTCGGTATGGTGTGGCTCACTGGTTCAACCAACTTTAATTACGATGCACTCCCAACCCAAACTATACCAATAACACTGCAAATCATCTTACTTGTAGGAATCGTGGTGGGCTTTGGTATCAAAATTCCCTTAATTCCTTTTCATACTTGGTTACCGGATGCTTACGTTGAAGCTTCAGCGCCTATAGCCATTCTTCTTGGTGGAGTGCTAGCAAAGTTGGGAACCTATGGTCTTTTAAGGTTTGGGATGGGAATGTTTCCTCAGGCTTGGAGTATTTTAGCGCCAAGCTTAGCAATTTGGGGAGCAGTCAGTGCGATTTATGGAGCTGTGATTGCGATCGCCCAGAAAGATATTAAGCGGATGGTGGCATACAGTTCCATCGGTCATATGGGTTATATCTTGCTAGCTGCAGCCGCCAGCACTTCCTTAGCACTCGTTGGCGCAGTCTCTCAAATGTTTAGTCATGGCATTATCCTAGCCATCCTTTTCCACTTGCTCGGAGTTGTAGAAAGCAAAGTTGGCACCCGCGATTTAGACAAACTTAATGGCTTGATGAGTCCTGTACGCGGTTTACCTTTAATAAGTGCCCTGCTGGTTATAGGTGGTATGGCTAGCGCTGGTATTCCTGGAATGATTGGATTTATCGCTGAATTTATTGTCTTTCAAGGCAGTTTCTCCACTTTTCCCATACCTACACTGTTGTGTGTCGTAGCCAGTGGTTTAACCGCAGTTTACTTCGTTATCCTGCTAAATCGCACCTGTTTTGGCAGACTTGACAACCAATTGGCGTATTATCCCAAAGTCTTGTGGTCAGAGAAAATACCAGCTCTCCTATTGGCTGTTTTAATCTTCTTCTTGGGAGTACAACCTAAGTGGTTAGTATGTTGGAGTGAACCAACCACAACAGTAATGGTTGCCGCAATTCCCCCTATAGAAAAAGCGATCACTCCTCAAGTTGCTCTCCTGAACAAATGAATTTGTTAATTGTTGATTGTTAGTTGTTAATTGTTAGAAAGCCCTATTTAATAGTCACAAGTAAGAAATGACTGGTTTTAGGATTTTGATAACCCAATAAATAACTAAAAGTCTTAGTTAAACAATCATAGTTTGACTGAAAAACCAAGAAAAATAACCAACAAACATTACAAAGATGATACAGTTTTTAGAAACGACATCTAATAAATTATCTCCTTCTACTCATGAATTTGCTCCAGTCATTCATCGTTTGGAAGCGGGAGGTGCAATGCTACCGGATAATCCAGAAAACTTGATGCAAATTATCGGCATTTACAAAGCTTATGCCGTACCGATGGATTTTTACTGGCGCGACTTACTCTACATTGCTGAACGTGTTTTTTTAAACCCATTTGCCTTTTTTAAATATTTCTTGCCTAAAGAATATTTAGAACTGCACAACCACTACGCAGGAGACGATGCGGATTTACGAATTTGGCGTGGAGAAGCCACTGCCCATGCCGAACTCTTAGCATTTATGGAGAAGGGTGAAACTTTCAAAATGCCCAAGTTTATGCACCACTTGTGGCATGACAGAATTAATATGGAGTTTGCTGAAGCCTGTATGCGAGCTATGCTTTGGCACAGAGGAATGGGTGGAAGATTCGACCCCTATTTAGATACTGACGAATATAAGGCAAACGCAGATAGGGCGATTAAAGCTTACTTCCAAGGCAATCCGGTGATGTTGGGACTTTATAAGTTGTTCCCAGAAATGTTCCTTGAACAAGTACGGCAACTGTCCTACTACAGTAATTTGGGATTATTCTGGGAAGTGATGGCTCCGGTTTTCTTTGAAATGAGCGATCGCTATGACGCAGGAGAAATCAAAAGCGTCCCTGAAGCAATGAACTTTATAGTTAACGGCATCTTCGCAATTGCAGGGCGTCCGATCTACCACCACGTCCACATTCGAGGAGAAGTCTACGAAATTGTTCCAAAATCTTGTGGCTTTATGTGGTTGTACGAAGCGGCATTACCTTATGTGGAAGCTGTTTTCTATCGCACAGCTCCTTTTCGAGGAACAAAATCTTACAATGCTCAGGCTAAGCAGGTTCCCAACGAGCAAAAAGACTTCCACTACGGAATTCTTTACGCTGATGTCTTCCCAGTGGGTACAGCTGGTATTCCACCAACATTACTGATGCAAGATATGCTCCACTTTTTACCAAAGTATCTCGTAGATTACTATCAGCAACACTGCCGTGGCGAAGATGACATGCTGATCCAACTAGGTATCAGTTTCCAACGCTCAATGTACGTTGTTACCTCTGCAGTGATTCAAGCATTGCGGACTGCACTTCTCTATCCCTTAGACGATCCTAATCCAAAACATCTCCAGGCAAATCGAGCTTTCTTTGAATCTCAGATAGACAGATTTAACCGTCCTGAAGCGCGTCTGCGAGATGTTCAATCACAGAATTACAGGTAGCAATGTCAGAAGCGAGAGACAGAATCATCACTCCTGTCTCCGCTCCTCGTATAGCAATCCGCGCATCATTTGTGAAACCCTCTCTTTCTTTTCTTGGCGTTCTTGGCGTCTTGGCGGTTTATTCCAAAAATATAGCAGGGAGCAGGGAGCAGGGAGCAGGGAGCAGGCTTGAAAGTCCCGTGGTTTCCGTGTTTTCTCATTAGTTAATGTCCTATCTACCTGGCAACTGCTATAATTTTCACGACTCCAGGGATTGCCATATCTCCTATCTTCTACCTCAAGTGAAATACATGGCTGACATTGTTGATATTGCCGTAAACGCGGGTTCTTTCCAAACCTTAGTCGTAGCTGTCCAAGCTGCTGGTTTAGTGGACACACTTAAAACCCCTGGTCCTTTCACTGTCTTTGCACCAAACGATGATGCCTTTGCTAAATTGCCAGCAGGAACTATAACAACCTTGGTGCAGAATATTCCACAGTTAGCGAGGATTTTAACATATCATGTCGTTCCTGGCAAGTTCATGGCAGCTGATATCGCCAAACTCAATTGCCTAACTTCTGTTGAGGGAGCGGAACTCAAGGTTGATACCAGTCATGGATTTGAAGTCAAAAACGCCACAGTTATAGCAGCAGATATCGAGGCTGATAACGGTGTTATCCACGTAATCGACACGGTACTCCTAATGGGGTAACAAGCTGAAGCGAAGCGAGGTCAAAAAACTGTAAATGATTACTGTGTATATGGTTGTGACTGCGATCACTTAGGTATCTAGTCGCAAAATACTTATCATATCTGTTTATTCGGTTAATGGTTAATTGTTAATGGTTGATTGCAATTAATCATTAATTTTCAACATAATTGTTAAGCGATTATCAGAACATAATATGATTTAGTACGGCTGGAATTAAGCATGAAAAAACCCTAGCCTGTAAGAGAGAAGATAGCTAAAGCGTGTGCTTGGGAAAAGCAGCATACTATTATTTAAAAGAGTTTAATATCGTTTCTTTATGAAGCTACGCTAAATAATTTCTTAGCCCCCTTTTTAAGCAGGGCTGTTTCACTCCACATGACGCAGAACCGCAAAGTTTTGTGGTGCATTATCTTTTCTAATACCGCAGTCATCCTCAAAAAATGCGACCTTGGTACACCCAAAGTTTAGTAACCAGATGGGCTTTGGAATTTCCCAATGACTTGATCAAGTTTCTGCGCGATCGCTAACAATTCCATCTCACGCCACCGTTTGCCAACAACTTGCATTCCTATCGGTAGACCGTTCTGAGTCTGCCCAATGGTCATCACCACTACAGGATGTCCACTCAGATTAAATGGCATGGCGTAAGCTCCGTTTGCCACTGCATGAGGGTAGGGTTTGCCATCAATATCAATAGCGCTCCAAGCGGGACGATGGGTAAAAGCAGGGGTTGCAGCAACTGGGCATAGCCACGCATCCCAAGGTTCTAATGCTTCATCCATTTGGGCAATGAAATGATCACGCTCGGTAAGTACCTCAAAATATCCTTTCAAACGTGGGTTCAATAGCTCTGGTAGGAGACGGCTAAAATCCCCCAATTTGCGGAGTTCTTTGTCGCCTTGGGTTGCAGTACGAAAAATCTGCTTCAAACTGCGACGCACGTTATATCGATCTATCGGTTGAGCGTAGATGTTGATGTATGCAGCCATCTGGCCGTAGAGGTTCAGTGTTTTTGATAGGTCAAAGTTTTTGGGACGCCAGCTTTCAATTTGAACACCAGCTTGAGAAAGGGTCTGCGCGATCGCAGCCATGCCGGAACGAATATCGGACGCAACAGGAACCTCCGCCCATTCATCGCTCCAAGCAATTTTGAGATTCGGCAAAAGCTTACCAGAAGGGGTATCCAGGGGAATTGGCGGCACATCAGGACGGCGAATATCAGAGCCTGTGATTAACTTGAAGCACAGCCGGATATCTTCAAGTGAACGCGCAAAACAACCCACTGTAATCATTTGCCGAAGACACACTGGCATTCCAGGCACTTCCGGAATCTGCCCTGCTGTAGAAATGCGACGATCCGTAGGCTTCAAACCATACACGCCGCAGAAGTGAGCAGGCTGACGCACTGAACCCGCGATATCGTTACCTAAATCCAAGCTTGAAAGTCCTGCTGCCACAGCCGCCGCACTGCCTCCAGAACTACCGCCAGCAGTGTAGTCAAGATTCCAAGGATTATTCACTCGTGGAAAGAGGGAATTTGTACTTTGGTAATCGCCAGCGAGCTCCGCCATGTTTGTTTTTCCCAGAATGACCGCTCCGGCTGCCCGAAGTCTGCCAACGACAGTGGCATCAAGTTGCGGTACGTAGTCTTTCAAGGGGATGTAGCCTGCTGTAGTACGTAGTCCTGCTGTTTCAAAAATGTCTTTAATTGTGATGGGAACGCCATGCAAAACACCCCAGTTTTCACCTTTAGCTAAAGCTTCATCAGCCAGTCTGGCCCTAGCACGGGCATTGTCCTCATCCAGCGTACAAATGGCATTCAGTCTCGAGTTATGTTTAGCGATTTGATTTAGGTAAGCATTGAGAACTTCCACAGCAGAAACTTCGTGCTCGCGAATCATTCGCGCCAGCTGATGGGCACAGGCAAACGTCAGGCTACTCATAAACACAAATAGCTAGTTCAAGATAAAGTTAATTATATTTAATTTTAGTTAACTCAATTAACTAATTGAGATTGAGAGATGTAAGGCTAGCTTCTGAGACTTTGTCAAAATAAAGAGTCCAACACCAAATAAAGTGATTAAGGCAGATGCAACAGTGATACCAAGTGCGAGGTTATAACTATGCCTCACTTGGCACTATAGTTATTGTCAAGTTGCGGTTTTCTGAAAAATTGAAACTGCATTGCTAACCTCCGAAATACTATGTTGTTTAACCTTGATATTAGTATGCTTATTGCAACTC
>JAQYWP010000509.1 GCA_029379285.1 Rhizonema sp. PD38 | reverse complement strand
CAATTAGCTATCTTTTTATCACATATTTCTTCCTTTTACGAAGAAGTTTTACGGGAGTTAATTCTCAAATGGGTGGGGAAATCAGATTATTTATTCAAGGATAAATTTGATATTGATGTCCAAAGGCTAAAAAAAACCAACCCAGAAATTTGGAAAATTTTTGCTTCTTTAGAGAAGAAAGGTAATCCTAACTTTAATTATTCAGAAAATTCACGCAACAATAGATATGGTTTAACTAGTCGTTACAGTAAGCGTAATTTCGTAGAAGCACTAGCTCAAGTTCGTAAAAATGTTAATGAGTTATCAGCCTGAAAGTCTCTATGTGATGCGTTAAAGCAGCTTGATTATTGGTCTACTAAGCGAAATAAGCTTATTCACGAAGCTAAAGGTTTTTCTAAGCAGTCGATGCGGGAATCATACGCTAGTGACATTTTTATATCTCATGAATCTGAAGCTTGTCCACCTGATAAGATTTTGCATGTGATGGCTGCGATTATGAAAAATAATTTGGTGGAGTTGAAAATGGTTGATTGTAACAAGTTTTTAGTTGAAGATGCACAATATTACATCTACTCTACGGTGAGAGAATGGGTAATCAAACAACTAGTTGATGATGGGTTACGATAAGTAATCAAAAAATCAGATATAGCAATCCTATTTGATCTGTGAGAAAATACCAAGTTGGAGAAACTTGGGATCTCCCAGATACCCAGTTTCTGTCTCTCACGAATGATTTAGGAATGCTATACAAGCCAATATGATATGATTGTTTCCTGTCCTGATTTTGTCTTTTTACTTTGATTCACACTTCCCGTTCTCTCAGAATATGATTTTTAACATCTTCAAAAAAGCGCTCATCATTTAACATCTCATCCAGTAGTGGCGAATTCTTACCTTGACATTGCACTATTGCTGCAACTACAACCCGTTGATTTATCAATGGCATAGGCACATCTTTCTTCACTAAATCTTCGCGTACAATTGGCGTGAAAAATTCTTGATTTACTCTTCCCAATCTAGCTAAGAGGGCAACAACATTAACACAATCTACGCTTTTTGTAAAGCTAGATGTAATTAAAACTTGGCGCGTGCAATCACATAAATCTGTGTACAAACTCGCATCCTCTATATTAACAAAGTACTTAAGCGTGCTGAAAGAAATATTGGCGATCGCACCTTCTAAATAAACTTCTTTACGTTCGTTGATAAAGCGTCGAATTAAGGTAAATACCGATTGAGCTACTGTTGGGGGAATATATCTATAGTAGTCTACCCATAAACCGATAATTTGCCACCAAGGTTGGATGATTTCAATTGCATTTTCGGCTTCTAAAGATTGATAAAGTGTGAGTAATTCTGCTTCAGAGAGCATCCAATCGGCATCAATGTTATTTTTTAAGATAAACATCGCTTTCTGGCGCACACCCAAAAACAGTATTTTCAATAACTCAGGCTGATATATTGCCTGTTCTCCAACAACTGTAGCGAGAATTGCTTCCCAATCTTTTGGTAATGGTGTATGTAGCGCTTCCAACCAACTGCTACCAAACGGTGAGTTTCCCGATGCGATTAAACTGGGTAATACCTACCGAAAAAGTTGAACAGCAGTTTCTTTTTCCTTATACAAATCGCGCACGGGTTGACTGGTAATGTGAAAAAGAAATTCTGACTGTATAACAAGGGGAACGGTTGGATGGGAGTGTAGTTGAACGACTTGCGAACGGCTTTTGCTGCTGAGGTTAAAATATTGTTCTTGTAAGGCGTGACAAACATCAACATTAATACCGCCTCCAAAAGTTTTGGGAGTTTGAGCATAACTGCTAATCAGTTGTGCAAAAATGTAACTATGATGTTCGACACCATCTTTATATTTGATAGCAGGACGCTGTTCGATTGCTTTCAAAGCTTGAGCGATTTTTGTTCCTGGGTTAGATTTGAGACGAGATAGTAACTCCCCCGCAGTGAGAGCGACTTGATTGCCTAATGCTAGACTGCATTTTGCCAGTAATTCCAAAATTACAACCCAAGCATTTTCTATGTGACGGTTAGTTGCGGATTTACTAGCAATTAATAAAGTATCCTGGTAAGAATCACCAAATTCCCAGGCAAGGGGTAGTATCTGTTGTAAAATTTGCGATGCTTCTGCTGTTTGATGAGAAACAGATGCTAATGCAATTGTCCGAAAGGGTAAAATTGCTTGTTAGTCAAAGCTATTGGCAAGGCGATAAAATTCTTCTAAATTAACTAAATTCAATAATTGTCGCAGCACTGACCAAATGTAGTGTCTGGCGTAGGGATTTTCAGATGTCTCCAAAAACTGCAATAACTCATTTTTCGCTGTTTCGCCTTCTGGTGTAGACTCTATCCATCGGGCGATCGCATATTCGATAAAAGTTTGGTGGAAAAATGTAACGCGTTCTCCACCCATATCAGTCAAAACTCCATCGCTTTTGAGTTCGGAGTATGCCTGAAATTGGGTTTCGTCTAGTTCTAATTGGCTTTCAAAGACAAAATCGCGTAGACGTTCACCACTATTACAATACATCATCTGCGCCAATTTTAGGCACAGATTGCGCTTTACCATCCCTATTCGCCGCAAATCATTGTGGTGTTTGCGTCCTTGGGCGATCCGGAAATGCCAAAACTTTTCGTATAGCTGACTGACAGTTAAATCTTCAGGGACGTTTTCATCTTTGGCAAATAAGTCACATAGCAACGCCAAAAGTAAGGGATTGTGGGTAATTTCTGCCAGTGATTGACTGTTGGCAGACAAATTAATAATTTTTGTCGCAAAATCTTCGCTACCTTCTGGGCTACCTATTCCCATTTGCATAAAGCCATACGCAGTCTCACGAACTTCATCACTGCTAAATTTAGCTACTAAATGTCGTTCGACACTCTCGAAAAAACCTGCAAAACTTTCGGGATAAGGTGTAAAAAAGTCTTGGTAATCGTGATCGCGACAGGTAAAAACAACCGTCACACTAACTTCCAATAATTGAAAAAGTAACCGTCGCAGCACTGGTACTAATTTAGATTCCAATACTAAATCTAAGGTATCAATTAGCAGTACACCACGACCGTGGCTTTCAGCTAATGTAGTAGCAACTTCTACAATAGATTTTCTGGTTCCACTCACTTTCTCGCCGACTTCTAGAGGAAAATTTTCTACAGATTCAATGAAGTCGTTACAGCGTGCAAGTGCTACCCAACCTTTACCAGATGAAGTGAATTCCAATTCGAGTTCATCGTAAATAGTACCAAGCAGTGTGCTTTTCCCGTAGCCTGCAGCACCTAAAATAGGGATGACACGGCGCTGTCCTTCTACGCCGCGCCGAATTGCTATTATGCACTTGGACAGTAAGGCTTCCCGACGAATACGGGGTAGAATGTAGGGGTTGAGGGCAGTTCTGGCGCATTGGGAATTGCATTGTACTGCTGCTAGTTCAGGTGATATCTCCCCTTTTACCTCTCTCCTATCTTCTTGATCAGCGAGAAATGGTGCGGCAATATCTTGCCAATCTAAATTGAGTCTTTCACAAATTTCCAGAAATAGACTGCGGTCAACAGGTTTACCGTTAAAAAACTTGCTTACTGTTGTCCAGGATGCAATGGCCAATTCCGTTGCTAAAGCGGTTTGCGTTAACTTTTCACGCTTCAAGGCGAGTTTAGCACGTTTGATGCCCTCTGATGATGCAACAAGCGATCGCGCTCCTCATAACCTTACCAAAAAAACGCCACTGCTTAAGTCATATACGAAGTCATATATCCCAGTCAATAACTCATATACGTACTCAAATACCCGGAACGGACAATTAAGTTAAAGGGCAAAAGAAATACTTGATTGCTTAAATTCTTTCTTTTGCCTTTTTACATTTCACTTTTTAATTCTACCATGTTCACTCTCGAACAACTCGAATTCGCATGGCTGCAAGTCCGTGCAGGAACAAAAAGTGCAGGTATCGATGGTGTCACCGTAGATTTGTTTGCTGGTATCGTCCACGAACAGTTACGGGATATGCAGTACAAGCTGCACCACGAACTTTATACCGCCCGTCCCGCCAAGGGTTTCTATGTACCTAAAAAGAGTGGAGACAAACGCTTAATCGGTATTTCTACAGTACGGGATAGAATTGTCCAGCGTTTACTACTAGAAGAATTATATCTTCCCCTAGAGGATACATTTCTTGATTGTAGCTATGCTTATCGTCCCGGACGCAATATTCAGCAAGCGGTACAGCATTTATTTTCCTATTACCAGTATCAGTTTACACACCCCCACCACCCGAACCTGTAAGGGAAGGGGAATGGGTAATTAATGATTCGGGTACGCCTTATTTTCGCACCAAACCAAGACCGACAAAACCCGTGTCTCGTCCTCCCAAAGCTTGCAGCATCGACAAGCCGATCAATTTTCCCAGAGCCGCAATTTCACATTACTGGCAGGATTTTATGTCTACATTATACGTCACTGACCAAGGCGCGTATTTGAGTGTCAAAAATCAGCAATTTCAGGTTTTTTACCAAGGGGAACTCAAGATAAAAATTCCAGTCGTGCGGGTGAGCAATATAGTTATGTTTGGTTGCTGTAATGTATCGCATGGTGCGGTAAGTATGGCGTTGCAGCGACGAATCCCAATCATGTATCTTTCTCAGAAAGGGAGGTACTTTGGATACACAGGAGTACAAGGGGATGCTAAAGTCGAATATTTGATGCAACAGGTAAAGTGTTGTGAAAATCCTCTGTTTACTCGCCAACAAGCCGAAGCAATTGTTACAGCAAAGTTACACAATTCCCGCATCTTACTAATGCGGTTAAACCGTCGTCGTCCAACCGAAATTGCTACCTAAGCAATAGATTTAATCGAGATTTTAATCGACAGCTTACCTCAAGCTGAAAGTATGGATGCGCTACGCGGGTATGAAGGCAAAGCAGCTACTATATATTTCCAAGCGTTAGGTTCCTTGTTTACAGGTTTTTTTGCTTTTGATAAGCGCACCAAGCGTCCACCGACAGACCCCATTAACAGTTTAATGAGTTTGGGTTATACTTTACTAAGTCAGCAAGTGTTTTCATTTATCCAAGCGGTTGGACTCCATACGCACTTTGGGAATTTACACGTTCCCCGCGATAATCATCCTGCTTTGGTATCTGATTTGATGGAGGAGTTTCGCGCTCAAATTGTTGATTCGTTTTTGAGTTATCTTGTCAACAAAAAAATCCTAACTCCTGAAGATTTTACTGCTCCTGACGAACGTGGAGGTGTATATTTACAAGCAAGTGCGTTGAAGAAGTACCTCAAGCACTGG
This sequence comes from Rhizonema sp. PD38, assembly GCA_029379285.1. Lineage (GTDB taxonomy): Bacteria > Cyanobacteriota > Cyanobacteriia > Cyanobacteriales > Nostocaceae > Rhizonema. The sequence continues at coordinate 1,093 of JAQYWP010000509.1, read as the reverse complement.
GAAGAGAAGTTACAAACTGAAACGACCCATCCCCATACTGGTTATAAAGTAGCATATCGTCGCTGTATTGAGTTACAGGTGCGAGAATATATTACTTGTTTGATGGGTGAGGTGGATGTGTATCGTCCGATGATTTGGAAACTGTAACGTAATATACCATTTGTGGGATAAAGACAATGGCTGAAACCCTTATTGTCTCGTTCTATCCCACAAATGACTCTCCTGATAAAGGTTTAAGGCACTGAGTCCTGGTATTTATTGAGAGCTATTTGCATTTATTTGCCGCAAAATTTGCATCCCACAAAAAAATGCTGTAGACTTAGCTCAGGGCAAGGCTTTCAAGCGGTAGCCTTTGGCTTCTATGAAGTCGATTAAAAATGGAAACTGAATAGAATCGTCAACCTGCTTTGCAATCCCCAACACCTTTGGCTTCTATGAAGTCGATTAAAAATGGAAACTCTATATCCGCTTTCAATATCTTTTAACCAGCTTTTCCTTTGGCTTCTATGAAGTCGATTAAAAATGGAAACTTTGACTCTTTTCAACATACTTAATATAGCCACCTAAAGCTTTGGCTTCTATGAAGTCGATTAAAAATGGAAACAATTTTGTTTTCTTTTTCTCGTAAAGTAACTATACTACTTTGGCTTCTATGAAGTCGATTAAAAATGGAAACTTTCTTGAGAATTATTGTATTTCTTCGGTAATTCTAACTTTGGCTTCTATGAAGTCGATTAAAAATGGAAACTTTGCACTTTTCCATCGGTGTCGTTTCGCTTAACACAACTTTGGCTTCTACGAAGTCGATTAAAAATGGAAACTTTCCTGAACCTTCAAAGAAGGTTCAGCCATATCAATTGCTTTGGCTTCTACGAAGTCGATTAAAAATGGAAACCCAAAATCTCGGTATGTGTTACCAAGATTTTTTCATCTTTGGCTTCTACGAAGTCGATTAAAAATGGAAACTATTGGCACTTCAGATTTGTGTTATAATGACAGTAATTTTGAGGGCATTGCCAGGAACTCAACCCAATAACTGCTGCACGTAACTGCGCGTTGTATTTTAACGACTGCATTCAATACGGTTGTAGAC
>JAQYWP010000508.1 GCA_029379285.1 Rhizonema sp. PD38 | reverse complement strand
TTCTAAAGTTTCCGAAGAGGAAACGTAGCATCAACAAAATAATACTTGTACAACGGTGAGAAATGAATGAATATAATCTGAAGAAAACAGCAGTATCAACTAGCTAGGCAAGGAGATAGCTATGACTGAAGCAACAAAGAGTTCGGTTCCTGATCGTCAAGTTCAGCTAAGCACAACGTAGTTGATATAGGAACTCACTCCGACTCATAATCAGACACACAACTCGAGATGATTTGATATGAAAAGTCTTGCCGAAACCCAATATCCAATTCATGAGTTACTTCAATCGCGCTGGAGTCCGCGAGCCTTCTGTGATCAGCTGATTGAGACAGAGATGTTGAACAGTGTTTTAGAAGCTGCACGGTGGGCACCCTCGTCTTTCAACGAGCAACCTTGGTGTTTCATCATTGCGACCAAGCAGAATTTACCTGAATTTGACCGTCTATTGAGTTGTCTTGTTGAAGCAAACCAAGCCTGGGCAAAAAGTGCTTCAGTCTTAATGATCTCAGTCGCAAAGCTGCACTTTGATCGTAATGGTAAAGATAACCGACATGCATTTCACGATGTTGGAGCAGGGGCATCTAATTTAGCGCTGCAAGCAACTGCGCTCGGACTCTTTGCTCATCAGATGGCAGGGTTTGACAGAGAAAAAACCCGCGAGACGTTCAACATTCCTGAAGGGTATGAGCCAGTCGCCGCGATCGCGTTGGGTTACTTAGGCGATCCGCAAACGTTACCTGAAAAATTGCGGGATGCAGAACTTGCCCCACGAACCCGTAGATCATTAGAAACGTTCACCTTTACAGGTAAGTGGGGACAACCATATTTGTCGCAGTTGTGAAAAAATAACCTTACAAATTCAGCAAATCACGCAGTTTTTAAACGACGCTACTCCGGTAGCGCTTCCATCAGCAACGGCTTCATCAGTGTAACCCCTTTCTTTGTGAAAAAACCTGTATTAAAGTTTCGCTCCAAAAAACCAAAGCACAGAGACTACGCAGTTTACACATGTATCGGAATTTTTTTAGATGAACGAACACTACGACATCATTATTATTGGTACCGGAGCAGGCGGAGGAACACTGGCATATCGGCTGGCACACACTAAAAAGAAAATTTTAGTGCTGGAGAGAGGCGATTTTCTCCCCAGAGAAAAAGAAAACTGGAGTGCCAAGGAGGTTTACCAAAAGGAACGCTATCACGCTGAAGAAGAGTGGTACGACAAAGACGGCAAGCCCTTTCGTCCGCAGACAGGCTATTGGGTGGGTGGAAATACCAAACTGTACGGAGCAGCTTTACTACGGTTACGAGAACGAGATTTTGAACGGGTGATTCATAAAGGGGGCATTTCTCCTGCCTGGGAATTGAAATATCAGGACTTTGAGCCATACTACAACGTAGCAGAGAAATTATACGATGTACATGGAGAGCGCGGCAAAGATCCGACAGAACCGCCTTGTAGTAAGCCATATCCCTATCCCTCGGTGAGTCACGAGCCTGATATGCAGGAAATCGCTGACTGCATCAGTAAGCTGGGTTACTACCCGTTTAATCTGCCCTTGGGACTCAAACTTAATGAGGTTGATCGCTCTCTTAGTCCATGTATTCGCTGCGATACTTTTGACGGCTATCCCTGTCTAGTCGGTGCAAAAGCTGATGCTGAGGTTAATGCTATTCGTCCTACCCGTCAGAGTTACCCTAACGTCACATTGCTCACACATGCTAAAGTCCTCAAGCTGCATACTAGTGAGTCTGGACGACAAGTGACGGTAGTAGAAACTGATGTCAATGGAGAGTTATATCACTTCCAGACTGATATTGTCGTGGTTGCCTGTGGGGCAATTAACTCTACAGCCTTACTGCTACGCTCAGCTAATGATAAACACCCTCATGGATTGGCGAACAGTTCCGATCAAGTCGGGCGGAATTTTATGAAGCATCAGGCAATCTCACTATTGTCACTCCATGCCGAACCGAATCGGGCGAAGTTTCAAAAGACGATTGCTGTGAATGATTTTTACTGGGGTGAACCAGATTTTCCCTACCCAATGGGTATGGTGCAAAATAGCGGCAATGTCGTTGCAGATAAGATTCCCGCAGAAGCACCTCCATTGTTAGCACCATTGGCAAAACTAGTTCCTGGCTTTGGACTCCATCAAATTGCTGAGCGATCAGTGGGGTGGTGGTTGCAAACTGAAGACTTGCCCGACCCTAACAATCGCGTTCGTGTTGTCGGCGACAAGTTACACTTAGACTACACTCTAAATGACACCGAAGCAGCCGAACGCTTGGTTCATCGTTGGACATCAGTGCTGAAATCATTAGAACGCAATGCAATGCATGTCATCCCCTTTAGCATTTATCCGCGCAACAATGTCCCCATACAAGCAGTAGGGCATCAATGTGGAACTTGTCGCTTTGGCAGCGATCCCAGAACCTCAGTGCTTGATCTCAACTGCCGCACCCACGATGTTGATAACCTTTACGTCGTCGATGGTAGCTTCTTCCCCTCAAATTCCGGAGTCAACCCAACGCTGACAATCATCGCAAACGCGTTACGCATTGGGGATCATTTGGCTGAACGCTTGAACTGAGATGATTGCCAATTACAATTAACTGTCAACAAAGGACCAATCGCACAACGAAGGAGTAACGTCATGGGATATCAGCCGATACACAACTACGGGATCATCGGCAATATGTACACCACTGCGTTAGTGGGTATGAACGGAGCTATCGACTGGTTTTGTTTTCCTGCTCATGACTCACCCAGCGTTTTTGCTGCACTGCTTGATGCCCAAAAAGGTGGACATTTCAAGATTTCACCCATGACAGATGAGGCGACTCTCAAGCAGTTCTACTGGTCTGGAACCAATGTGTTGATAACTCGCTTTCTTACACCAGATGGCATCGGTGAAATTACGGATTATATGCCAGTAGGAATGAAAGACCAAGAGCAAGGTTATCAGTGGTTGGTTCGGCGTCTCCAAGTCATTCGGGGCAGCATGGATTTCCGTATGGAATGCAATCCAGCCTTTAACTACGCGCGAGATGAACACCAAACAAAAATTGGTTCTTTTGGCGCAGTCTTTCATTCACCTGCACTCAGCCTTGGGTTGGCGACAGACATGCCACTACAGCAATGGGGAAGTGGGGTGGCAGCTAATTTTACCCTGAGTTCAGGGGAGACGGCAGTGTTTGTGCTGCGGCAAGTAGAAGCAGACGGTGGTTTGGGACTTCCTGTCTCACAGCTACAAGCAGATGCTCTATTTACGCGGACGGTGGAATACTGGCATCGCTGGCTGGCACAATGTACTTACAAAGGTCGCTGGCGTGAGGTTGTTGAACGCTCGGCGTTGGTGTTGAAACTGCTCACATACGAACCAACTGGGGCAATTGTAGCATCGCCTACTTGTAGTCTGCCAGAGATGATTGGTGGCGAACGCAACTGGGACTACCGCTACACTTGGATTCGGGATGCAGCTTTCACAGTTTATGCGCTGCTGCGGCTCGGTTTTACCCAAGAGGCATGCAAATTCATGGGTTGGATAGATTGCCGATGTCGCGATCGCAATCCCGACGGTTCTCTGCAAATCATGTATAGGATTGATGGAGGCAAAGATGTGAAGGAGGAAATTTTAGATCATCTGGAAGGTTATGAAGGTTCTAGTCCAGTCCGCATCGGCAATGCGGCTTATCAACAATTACAACTAGACATTTATGGCGAGTTAATGGATTCGGTATATCTTTACAACAAGTATGTAGCGCCAATCTGGTATGAATTGTGGACTGAACTACGCGATCTCGTCAACTGGGTTTGTGACAACTGGCAAAAACAAGATCAGGGTGTATGGGAAGTGCGTGGTAAAGAGCAAAGTTTTGTGTACTCAAAACTGATGTGCTGGGTGGCAGTGGATCGAGGCTTACGTTTGGCTGATAAGCGTTCCTTTCCAGCAGAGAGGCAACGCTGGGTTCTGGTTCGTGACCAAATTTATGAAGAGATCATGTCTCAGGGATGGGATGCCTCACGTCAAGCTTTTATGCAGTATTACGGCAGTTCCTCCCTTGATGCCGCTAACCTAATTATGCCTCTGGTATTCTTTGTTTCTCCTATAGATCCCCGAATACTGAGTACTATCGATGCTATCAATCAACCTCCAGAGCAAGGAGGGCTAGTATATAATAGTTTGGTATATCGATACAACATCGAAAATTCGCCTGATGGTTTGACAGGAGATGAAGGAACTTTTAATCTCTGCACGTTTTGGCTCGTTGAAGCTCTAGCCCGTGCTGGAAAAGTAGATAGCTCCCGACTTGATCAAGCTCGACTCCTTTTTGAAGATATGCTAGGACATGCAAACCATCTGGGGCTTTTCGCTGAGGAAACTGATCGAAGTGGTAACGCTTCAGGTAATTTTCCTCTAGCTTTGACGCATTTAGCGTTGATTAGTGCCGCATACAACCTAGATAGAACCCTCGACGGTATAGATTAAAAGATAGGCAATAGGTAATAGGATTGTTATTTCTTCGTATAAGAATACCTATTACCCATTACTCCTTCAATTAGAGTTTCTCTTCAGTTCATTGGCAGCATTGAGCATCACATCCTCACCGTATTGTGTGACGCACTTGTGTAATTGACTCGGGTTCATGTTAACGCCGATCATTTCCAGGGTTTTAGACAGCTGCAACGACACCACAACTTCCATAGGAGCCGCAGTAGGCTCAGGCTGCACTTTCAAACTTGAATTAGCCAACGCTCTCCCTATATTCGCCAACAATTCCAACAACATTAATGGCACCTGCTTTTTTGATACAATTGAACACATTAAGAGCATTTTTGCTTCTGTGATGCGCGGATGGGTAGGTGTAGAAAAATAGGTGTCAAAAAAAATGGCTGAACTTCAAACGCTGCAAGGTTTTATGGCAATATTTCCGCTCAATATACCCGCGCTCCATACCATGACTGGATTTCAGCCGTTTGTCAACAGACAAACCAAGATTTACCATGCTATAATTTTTCCATCCGCGCAAAAGAACCTTGAAAACCAAATACAGCATAGCTTTGGGGTTATAGCAGTTGAAACTTCACTTACTCCCTATTAGGGATTGAAACGATACGATGAAAGCACAAGCCCAACGTAAAATTGTTGAAACTTCACCTACTCCCTATTAGGGATTGAAACTGATCCTTGCTATATCTTCCGCAGTGACTTGGGGGTTGAAACTTCACCTACTCCCTATTAGGGATTGAAACCAAACCTATAGAATTCCCAAAACAAGCTTCCGCGGTTGAAACTTCACCTACTCCCTATTAGGGATTGAAACGTGCTTTGTGGCGATCGCGGATCTATGAGTACCAAGTTGAAACTTCACCTACTCCCTATTAGGGATTGAAACCGGATTCTGCTAGTTGCTGCGTGAATAATAAAGTAGTTGAAACTTCACCTACTCCCTATTAGGGATTGAAACTGATGATTACGCACATGCAAGATTTTTGAAAGTTGAAACTTCACCTACTCCCTATTAAGGATTAAAACTCTGAAATAGACGCATTCTCTCCAAGTACTTCCAGTTGTATGAACCACTGTAAACTCTATGGGTATTTCGGTAGAGATTGAAGTGGGTGCTATCAACGGTTAATCATTCATCGGACGCGATAGATATCGCGTCTGTGTATCACAAAAACGCCTTCCACGACTGGAAGACGCTTTTTGCATAACTATCTAAATGAATTTTGTTGAACTTAACTTTTTGAACGTAATAGCCACGCCAGCATAATGCCGGTCACTGCCGCACTTCCAGCCCAACTTGCACCACTAGATAAGGCATAGTTTATAACATAAAGCAAACCGTTAACATTGTGCAGAAATGAAGTAATAGTCAAAAATGCTGCTGCATAGACAGTTCCACTTATAGTACTAACGGGTACCCACCACCCTGCGGACTGAGTGTGACGGCGTAGGATTAACCATTGAGCAACTCCAAGTGAGGTAAACATTAGAGAAGTATCGACGAGCACGAACATATATCCGAAATATCCTGTAGTCATCGCGTGAAATGGTGCAAATATCCCTAAAAACCAACCAAGAAAACTAGCAACTATCCACCAACTGGCGTGTGAAATGTAATTGCGTAGAACCACCCATTGAGCAACTCCGATGATAAGACCAGGCAAGAATATATATGAGAAATAATCTTCATCACCGGAAGAGAAAGCTCCAAGAATTATTCCACCTATTGCAGTAGCTAATACCCATAACAACCAAAAGAACAAAAACTTTTTAGATTTTTGAGTTTTTGTATGAGCCATACTCCTATTTTCTCCAATATTAGTGGAAAATTTCGATGACAATTGTGTTATTACCAAAAATTAGAATATACTGTATTTCCTGATAATTTTATAGCTGAAAAATTAGAAT
>JAQYWP010000507.1 GCA_029379285.1 Rhizonema sp. PD38 | reverse complement strand
AATCAACACTCCACTTCTTGAATGGACAGGGGATTGTTTAGGTATTGGATTATTTGAAGATGCAGTAGAGTTAACTGGCGATCTGGCGACTTTGGATGAAAAGTTTGCGGGAATCTTAAAAGAACTCATCACCGAAGAGGAATTTAAGGGTAAAGCAGGCAGCAGCATTGTTTCACGCTTAGGTGCTCGTAGTCCAGTTCGCAAAGTGATCGTCGTAGGTTTAGGAAAAAAAGAAGCTTGGAAACTTGATACCCTGCGCAGATCTACAGCCGTCGTGGCTCGGGCTGGCAAAAAGCAAAAGAGCAAAACTTTGGGAATTAGTTTGCCTATATGGAATGACGATCCAGCCAAAACGGCACAAGCGATCGCTGAAGGTGTGCAACTAGCTTTATTTCAAGATAATCGTTTTAAGTCTGAACCTGAAGACAAAGGACCACAAGTAGAGCAAGTAGATCTACTGGGGTTGGGTGGACAGGATGTTGCTATTAACCGCGCTAATCAAATCTGTTCTGGTGTGTTTTTGGCAAGGCAGTTAGTAGCAGCTCCTCCTAACTCAGTTACACCGATTACTATGGCGGAAACTGCAGAGGCGATCGCAACAGAACACGGTTTACATTTAGAAATCCTGGAACGGGAAGACTGTGAAAAGTTAGGCATGGGAGCTTTTCTGGGAGTCGCACAAGCTTCGGATTTACCACCCAAGTTTATTCACCTAACTTACAAGCCAGAAGGGACACCAAAACGCAAGCTGGCAATTATCGGTAAAGGTTTAACTTTCGATTCTGGCGGACTTAACATTAAAGGTGCTGGCAGTGGCATCGAAACTATGAAAGTTGACATGGGTGGTGCTGCAGCTACATTGGGAGCGGCTAAAGCCATCGGTCAACTTCAACCAGACGTCGAAGTTCACTTTATCTCCGCAGTCACTGAAAACATGATCAGTGGTCATGCTATGCGACCAGGCGATATCCTGACAGCTTCTAATGGTAAAACTATTGAAGTTAATAATACCGATGCTGAAGGACGTTTAACTTTGGCAGATGCCCTCGTCTATACCGAAAAGTTGGGAGTTGATGCGATCGTTGATTTAGCCACCCTGACTGGTGCTTGCGTTATTGCTTTGGGTGATGATATTGCTGGTTTGTTTTCTCCCGATGATGCTTTATCCGCACAACTACAAAAAGCCTCTGAAACCTCAGGAGAAAAGATTTGGCGAATGCCAATGGAAGAAAAGTATTTTGAAGGCATGAAATCTGGTATTGCTGATATGAAGAATACCGGGCCGCGTGGTGGTGGTTCCATAACTGCATCTTTGTTCCTCAAGCAATTCGTTAAAGAAACTCCTTGGGCGCACCTTGACATTGCAGGCACCGTCTGGGCAGACAAAGAAAACGGTTACAACGGCGCTGGTGCTACAGGCTTTGGTGTTCGGACACTAGTGGATTGGGTATTAAGCGACGCTTAATTTTCATCTGAAACTAACCTTTGTATTAGCTAATACACCAGGCGCAGAAATCAAGCTACCCGTCTTAAACACTCAACAACCTTGTATTTAAAGCGTTTCTCATAGCGTGAATTTCTCGCATTGTGCGAACTCCAAGAAAGAGAAGCTAGTCGGGGGCGCGGAATTAAAAATTCGCGCTATGAGAAAGGAAAAGAGCTTCAATAGCAGGCAACAAGCAATTTCAAATGGTCGGTTTATTTCTGCGCCTGATGTAATAGGATGTTGGTATTAATATAAATGAGTCTCAAAATGTGCGTGTTATTCTACAATTTCTAGTCGCTGAAGCAAAAGTGCGAGTAGAACAGATGATTTTGGCAAGGGAGTAAGTACGATGAAAGGAGGAAGTAAGTATCAGCCACTCCTTGAACATCTACGTGGCAGCAACCAAAGTGAAATTACTCTCACCTTTGTCGAAATTGAGACAGTCATGGGAGATACTCTACCCAACTCAGCACGTACTCAGCGACAATGGTGGGGAAATCGTAGCAAAGGTGCACTACAAGCCTCAGCTTGGATGAACGCGGGGTACATTGTTGGAGAAATTGACTTAGACGCAGAGCGTGTCACCTTTCGTAAACCTCCTAGCAAATACAAAACTCAACCTGTCACTGATACTGTTCAGTGGAACAGTGACTCCATCAAAGCACTACGTTCTCAAATGGGACTAACTCAGTCACAGTTGGCTTCTGAGTTAGGCGTTCGTCAACAAACTGTAAGCGAGTGGGAAAACCAGATGTATGAGCCAACTCGCGCTACCTCTAAACATTTAAGTCTGGTTGCTGAGAAAGTTGGATTCAAATACAAGGCAAAAGATTGACATCTCCAATGCTGAAATTTCTTCAGGAGCTTTCAGCGTGCTTCTATTGTAAGACAAATTTCTATTATTGACAATTATATACGATAGCGTGTAAATTCAAAGGAGTTGACGAACAGTCATACTTCCAGTAAGGCTATCAATCAAATGGAATAATCAATCTAGTAAATCCGAAGCACTTTTCCTATCTGTATACGCCGATCTTTGTCAATCATCTGCCAAGGTTTTGGTCATTAAAAGTATCATATCGAACATCGAACGGCGATCGCTACGCTTATTCAAATGAGCGTTCGTATTTCATCCGTGGGTTAAAACCACACGGATGAAATACGTATCGGAGGTTTTTAAGTAAGTCAGCATAAATAAATAAAAGTTTGTAGTAAGCGCTTTAGCGCTGAAGCGCTTACTACGAGCTAATTTTAGAAACTTTACTTTTCTGTACATAATTAGGTTTTTTATCGCCAACTTACTTAGATGATGCCGAAATAATTTGATGTCCGTAAAATAACCCGTAATAAAATTAATCTAAGCCTACTCTAACTCCTCGCCGCAAGCGGACAGAGTATACAAACTACGGAGAGGAGCAGGGTAAAGTTCATATGGAATTTAAGGTTAATTTACCGGACATGATATAAATACTCCTCGTGCTGAGTGTAAGTTTACCCATCTCCGTTCCCTGCGCCCTTGGCACGGCAGGTGCTTCAACGCGGAGAACCTCACATTATTAGCAATAAATCATAAAAATATATGGAGCACAAAAAAAGCTTCCGAAAAACTTGGCGAACACTAACTGAGCTAGGCAAAGAATTTGGTGTTTCTGCAGTCAAGTTTGGCAATCTTCTTAAAAAATATGGACTAAGAGAAAAAGACGGTGAACCTACGCAGAAAGCAATTACTGGTGGATTTATGAATAAGATTGTCCCAAACGAGGGTAAAGCATATTATCTATGGCATCGAGATAAAACAGTTAAATTTCTCCAAACTCAGGGTGTTGAGAAAAATGGTCTATCTTCTCAAGAAGCTTTGAAAACAACACAAGCAAGGAAACTTGCTAGAGAGTGGATTGAAGCTCAACGTCTTGACGATGAAGGATCAAAACTTGGTTATATTATTGCTGCTGACTTAGAACCTGAAATTAAGCGTATCGGCGTCGATCTGGTTCAGTCAGAGCTAAAGAAACTTGGCTCTGAGATTGTTCTTTATTTTGATTAAGCGGCTTTGTAGGTACTGAAGAGTCAAGAAAAACACCAATATTCACTCTTAATATTTATGATGGTAATAATATCAGGGTGATATCTAATCTGACGAAAGCACATTATACCATTATATATCCAATGTGACTGAGAAATTGGCAAAGAACTTCTAACTTGATCCTCTAACTATGAATTATAAATAAATTCTTAATATATTGTGATTTTGTGAAAATTGCTTCATACTTAGAATAGCCTCTTCAGTAATAAATTTATTTAACGCAAGAAAAAATCAGTTGTAATTGTGACTCTTCAACTACTGAGGAGATTGTGTAGCAGAGGTGGAAAAGCTTTTCAATTTTCTCAAAGCTATTAGTAAGTAACGAATACTTTTTTGAGGATTGAAGCTTTAAAGAAATTGCTTCTGGGTATAAGATAAAACTCATTTATTTAAGACAATGAATTCTTCTTCCATGACCGATTATAAGTGCATTCTTTGCCACTACGTTAACATTACCAGTAAAATTCAGATTGCACGAATCTCAAACATTCCAAACTGGTACTTTGAGCGTGTTGTTTTTCCCGGACAACATCTTTTCTTTGAAGCGCCACAAAATGCTCAGTTGGAAGTCCATACCAATACAATGGCAACTGCTGTTTTGTCAGACCGAATTTTCTGTCAGCGTCTGCAAGTCAATAGTGATAACACTGTTAAATCCTTTGAAGTCGTTTGCCCTAAGCCAAACGAGCTAGAGCTAAGTCACGAATTAGTGGAACTCTAGAGCTAATGTAATTACTCATGGTGCCAACTTCATCATGGCTGAGGTCGCTCTTTTTTTGTAGCTGCTTGAGTAGTTGCTGAATTAGGTCAGCATCACTAAATTTGAGAAGCGTGTTGGCCTGAGTTTCCTCAACTACAGACCATAAATGACGTAATGTTGAAGAGTTCACAAAAAGTACCTCGTACAGTAATCGATCTGTTGACTTTTATCATAACCTAATTTTGTTTAATCTAAAGAAAATCTTAATTATTTGCTTTTAGAAAGCTTTAAAATTTACATAACTTCAATAAGGATGGTAACTTCCACCCTTATCGATTCACTACTTGCGTTCTGGATGCGCTGTTTCCTCTAGTAAAGAAGTTCCCATTTGGTTAATCAGTGCGATCAACTGGTACAATCGCCCTAAGTCTCTTTGATTAAAGTATAAAATGAGACGAGGTAGTCCTGCTGTTTCATCTTGAGCTTCTTGTGGTAAAGCCTGACTCTTCTCAATGGAGCCTTTAACTAAAATGTCGCTGAAATCGGTATTGAGTCGATCTACGTCAGTATTCGATAAATCAGTTTTCAGCCGAATCACCAAGCGATCGCCCACGTAGCGGCAGGAATGATAAACTTGGTAAAAGTCGGTAATAGCATTGCAAGCGACATCAAGGTTATCTGTAACTGTGTAAAGACTCGGATCTTCAGGACTCACTAGACCTTTTTGTACCAGTTGCTGATCTATATATTCACTCCAAGAACGCCAGTAATCGCCACCCGGATGATCGATTAAAACCAAAGGCAGAGGACCAAATTTACCTGTCTGGCTTAAAGTCATACATTCAAAAGCTTCATCTTGAGTGCCAAAACCGCCAGGAAATAAAGCTATAGCATCACTTTCTTTCATAAGAAACAGCTTACGCGTGAAAAAATACTTAAAGTGAATCAGCTTTGGATCGCCTTCAATAAAGGGGTTTGCTTGCTGTTCAAACGGTAACTGGATGTTTAAACCAAAGGAATTTTCTCTGCCTGCACCTTCGTGCCCCGCCTGCATGATTCCACCGCCACCGCCTGTCATCACCATGAATCCTAATTGAGTTACATGGCGAGCAAAGTCAACCGCCATGCAGTAATCTGGGGTTGTTGACGATAGACGAGCAGAACCAAAGATGGTGACTTTGCGAACGTGACGGTAGTTATAAAAGAGCTGAAAACCCAGCTCCATGTCCGTTAAAGTAGCTGATAAGATCTTCCAATCGAGACGATCAATTTCACTATCAGCCAGATGCACTATGGTAGCTAGTGCCTGTTTAATAAATTGCTGATTTTTTAGCGTTGGTAAGCGATCAATTAATTCAGCGATATCCGCTAAGAGAGACTCTAAAGTGTCAAACGACGCAGATGAGGTCATGAGAACTGCCGCCAAAATGGCTTTATATTTTACCTGAATTTGGTATGCGATTATATTAACCGCTTTTGTTGAGTGATTAGTCCTTTGTTGATTGTTGGTTTTTCTAGCAACCACCAACCACTAACTACTAGATACTGGCTATTTTTTGACATTAAAAAGCACCTTTGGTCAGTAATGAACCAAGGTACTAGTGACGGCAGTTGTCGCCGATCCTAATTAGAGCAATTATTTGAACATGAGCTTTTTAGTCCAAACAAAGCTAGATAGCTACGTCTTTCGGCAAAAAAAATCATGTCACTCCAGAAATTCTGCTCCAAACTTAACTTACTTTGTATCAGCCTGCAAGCTAAATGAAGCAGTTTTTCAGTAGGTCAAAATGTAGCTTTCGACAGAAAAAGCACCGAGAGCTACAAGATCAACCTAGATGCTGTTAAAACTTGTCTCGAAACATGCTAGCAAACTTTCCAGAGAAGCGTAGCCAACCACGTCTCTGGCTTGTCTACAATTATTTACTTACTTGAGAGTCACAAATCGACTAATTTAAACTTTTAGCCGAACTACTTTTCAAGATACTTTTCTAAAGTGTTAGCTAATGTAGTTTTCGGGACAGCACCGACTACCATATCAACTTTTTGTCCTCCCTTAAAAATCATCAATGTGGGAATGCTGCGGATGCCATACTGACTGGCAACATTAGGATTCTCATCGGTGTTAACTTTAACTACCTTGAGTTGAGTGTCGTAC
>JAQYWP010000506.1 GCA_029379285.1 Rhizonema sp. PD38 | reverse complement strand
GGCTCTACCTTACTGGTTGCTCGTTCGGAATTATTGCATAAGTTATGCTCAACTAAATACTCGAAAACATTTTGAGATTTTAATAGGAATGGCATACGTTTCTCTTACAAGTGCTTTGGCAAAAACTAAAATATTTTCTTATTCGTAATAATACCGAGAAAGCATCCCAATGCAGACAAAATAGACGAGTATGCTGTACAGGAAGTATTGCTTAGTAAGCTTTCTGCCGCTTTCGCCGAGTGAGGAAGCATTTGAGCAAACAATCAAGGGTTCAGGACTTGCGCATTGACAAATTAAACAACAAGTGAATTAGGGGCAGCTTCGCCCATCAGAAATAATGAGATAGACTGAAAAACGAGATCCCCGACGAATTAATTCGTCGGGGATCTAAGAAGAGCTTCCAACACAAGCTTTTTTAATCTTTTATTTTTAATTTTTAATTTCAAGGGAGCGGCTAGTGTGCGACTGCGCCACCACCTGACTTCACCTTTTTACAGAAAAGCAAAGCAATAGCGCTGACAAATAACCCGATCCCAATGAAGTAAAAGCAATCGTTGAAAGCAATCACATAAGCTTCGCGACGGACTGTGTTGGCGATGCCTTGTAGCGCTCGGTTGTGGGCCGTATTGGGATCACTGCCCTGACTTATGAAATACTGAGTTAGCTGGTCGATTCGCTGTTGAGTTTGCGGGCTGTAGGAACTCACCAATTCTCCAAGCCGTTGGGAGTGAAATTGCTCTCGCCTGGTGAGCAGCGTTTTCAAAGCAGCGATCCCCATCGATCCCCCCATATTACGCATCATGTTAAACAAACTTGATGCTGAAGCTGCTTGTTGTGGTTCAATATTAGCTGTGGCGATAGTTGTCAAGGGCAAGATCATCAGAGGTTGTCCTAAAGCCCGAACGAGCTGAGACCATTTCAGTTCTTGTATAGCTGTATCATGAGTCATGTCCGAGTTCATAAAACAACTCACTGCAAACAGACAAAACCCCACTGCCGCGACATAGCGAATATCAAAACGCTGCGAAAGTTTCGGCACTAATGGAATTAAGAATAACTGCGGCACTCCCGACCAAGCAATCACTTCACCAATTTGTAAGGGGCTGTAATCTTTGATCAAACCAAGATACAGTGGCAAAATATACACAGAGCCATAAAGACCTAGACCAAGTGTCAACCCAGCCACGCTACTGATCCCAAAATTGCGGCGCTTTAACAAGGCTAAATTGATCAACGGCTTCTTGCGAGTCAGTTCAATCCAGATAAACAGACCGATGAAAACGACTGCCACAACAGTTAAATACTGAATTGCTTTGGAACCAAACCAGTCGTACTCTTGCCCTTGTTCTAAAACAACTTCCAGTGCCCCAAGACCAAGCGCCATGCTTAAGATACCCCACCAGTCGCCTTCCTTCAACTTTTCCAATTGTAGTGGCTGAGGGTCAATCGCGTATAAAACGATGCCAATAAGCAGGAGACCTGGAATTATATTTAAATAGAAGTTGTACTGCCATCCCAAGTTATCGGTCAACCAACCCCCAATTGTCGGCCCAATCGATGGCGCAAAGGTAGCTGTCATTGAAAACATTGCCAGTCCAATCGGCTGTTTAGCTTTTGGTAAAGTTCTCAGCACAATTGTCAAGGACATGGGGATCAGCACACCGCCAGTAAATCCTTGCCCAGCGCGAAACACAACCATCTGACCCAAATCTGCAGCCCAGGCACAGCAGATAGAAAAAAACAGAAACAAGATGGAATTAACTACCAGATATCGCCGCACCGAAAACACTTGCGATAGCCAGCCTGTCAAAGGAATGGTGACAATCTCAGCTACGAGGTAACTTGTTGAGATCCAGGAACCTTCCTCCTGAGTCGCACCGATCGCTCCGTCAATCTGTTGGAGTGAGGAGTTTGTAATCTGAATATCTAACACCGCCATAAAGGCTCCCAACATGGCTCCCATCACGCCAATCCAGGTTTTCAGGGGCACTGAGTTGGACTGCGGTGATGGGGTTGCTGGCTTTTGACTTTGATTTTTACCTCTGGTTGTGTCACTCACAAAGTTGCTCCTTTAAACTGTAATAAATCTATCAAAGGGTAGATGTCTCTATGTCGGCTGCCAACAAGTTTTCAATCTAAAAATATTTAGCATACGTAATAATGACTAACAAAAAAATTATATAACCTCAATCGTAGCTGAATGAGGTCATGTTGAAAAGATCTTTAAAGCATGTTTTTTGAAAGTGAGTTTTAGAGATTTTTTTTCTACAACTCTCTTTCTCCTTTGTTTGTCAAAACGGTTAGTAATGTCTAGACTTTGCTGATCCCCACTAGCACGCTAGCGGGGATCGAGTCTTTGGGCGATTTTAAACTAGCTCACTCAACCAAAGATTGACTTCAACTTTTAATTTTTGCCCCAACCTTAATAGTTGACGACACTGTATCGTATCCTGATTATTAGCAAGAGTGGCAACATACTGCGGGATAAGTTGAGTGTGCAGACAGCTAAAGTAAAGTTCCTGGGATCGATCAAGGGAGATGCCAAGATTTAGCTGATAACCCACATCAATCAAGCGCTCTAAACGTTGAATATCTGCTTCAGTTGTACCATTGGGATCGTGCAACAATTGCCACAGCGATCGCAAAATCAACTGCTCGAGTATCTTTTTACCCGGGGGAATATTCAGCCGACAGCGCAGATGATTTGCTTCTGTGGCGATCGCCTCCAACTCTACCATGTGGTTTCCACTCAAAAGCGGGTCGCTGATATCTTGCTCGAGTAATCGTAGAGTTGTCATACCTCGATGCCCCAAAGCAATATCTGCTGCAACCTGCAATTCTTGTGGTGCTGCTAGTTCATCTCGGTGAAACGCCATCAACACACCGTAATTATCACGGTATGCCTGAGTATAAAGTTGGTCGAGTCGCGCCAGTGTTTCTTGAGTCAGCAGTCCCATAAGCTGATGGCGTTCTTCAGCAAAGAGATTCTGCCAGCTGTAAGACTCTTCTCCAAATAACTGCGTCATCATTAAGATCGTGTGAGCCGCACTCGCTTGTTGGAGGGAGGCAAACAGCTTTTGCTTTAATTCAGTGTAATTCCGCCGTCCTTCAAAAGGTTGAATACCGCAGTGGAAATCCCAACCTCCAAGATGGAGAACAGCAAACATTAAGTTTTCACTTTCCCTGATAATTTCTGATACCAACTTCAACTGTCCTACAACCAAAGTCAACGATCCCAACCTTTGCAGTTGGTAATCTAGCTCATCAGCCGTGTAACAATAAACTCGCTTTTGGTAGGGATGATGATTGAGAGAACAACTTTGTAGAGACGTTGGATTTGATGTCTCTAATGATTTGTAGTTGGCAAACAGCGAAGTAATGGCGTAATGAACTGCGACTTGCTTGAAACTTACTTGAGCCGTCAGCACCAATTGGCGGTAGATTTCTCCACCGTGTTTGAATAAATCGACATTACTAGGGGCATGAGTCAGGCGTTCGATGAAGCTGTGTTCCAACTGCACGCCTGCCACATCTCCTGCCAGTTCCAATGCACGAGCGGCATAGCGCAGAATTTGCGTTCCTTCCGGACGCGAGATTTCTTCAAAAAACCACCCACAACTAGTAAACATCAGCAAAGCTTGACGCTGCATTTCCAATAAACGTAAAGCGTCTACTTGTTCGGAAGCCGTCAGTTCGTGAGTTTGGTGGCGGTTGAGGAAGCGGCTAACATTGTCGGGAGAGCGATCGTGTATGACTTTAACGTATTCATCTCGTGCCTGCCAGGGATCACGGAAAAACTGAGTGCCATGTTCCTCATACACCTCTATCAAGCGATCCCGCAGCCAGTTTAAGGCATCTCGTAAAGGACGACGCCATTGCTGATGCCATCCTCCGCCACCACCGCAACCGCAATCGTCCTGCCATCTGTCTACACCGTGGGCACAACTCCATGCCGTGACTGGCTTGAGTTCCACTTCCCAAGTAGGAGAATTTAAGCTGAGGTAATGAGCAAAGTTTGTCACTGTCCAACCCCAACTAGGAAACTCTTCTGTCAAGGCGTAGGCTATAGTTTTCTCGGTTCCTCGCTTGTGATGTCCAAAGGTTTCCCCATCAGTCGCTACAGAAATTAATTGTGCCGGACGATGATCCCCACGCACTGCCGAACCAATGCGTCCTGCCAAGTGATTAGAACTGTAAACGACATCACTGTAACCCATGTCCCGTGAGATCGGACCGTCGTAGAAGAAGATGTCGATGTAAGGTGTGTTCTTTGTTCTTTGTTCTTTATTTGACGAACGACCATTTGGCAAATAGCAACGATACGGGCGTGTGGGATCGATCTGATTACCGCCAACTTCATGCCATTCGGGCTTGGGATCATCTTGGGTGGGGAGGAGACGGCAACGCTGTGCTTGAGAAGGAGCGAGAATAATAAAGCGAATACCTTCTTTAACCAAGGCTTCCAGCGTCGCATAGTCTACAGCCGTTTCCGCCAGCCACATGCCTTCGGGATCGCGTCCGAAGCGGGAGCGGAAGTCTTCTTTGCCCCACCGGATTTGAGTGTACTTGTCACGTTCGTTGGCAAGCGGCATGATGATATGATTGTATACCTGCGCGATCGCATTGCCATGACCGTTCAAGCGATCGCAACTATTGCGATCCCCTTCCAAAATCCGCTGATACACCTCCATGTCATGCCGTTCCAGCCATGACATTAGCGTTGGGCCAATATTAAAGCTCAAATACTCGTAGTTATTCACGATCCCCACCACTTCGCCTCGGTCATTTAGGACTCTGGCAAAAGCATTTGGGCGATAGCATTCTGAGTGAATGCGCTCATTCCAATCATGGAAAGGCGCTGCACCTGATTGACGTTCAATCGCATCCAGATAAGGGTTTTCCCTTGGTGGCTGGTAAAAATGCCCATGAACTGTTACATAAACACCCGTAGCCGTTCTCAGGGGATCGGTCATCTTGGTGTTGGAGTTATTTTGTTGTAATACAAAGTTTGTGCCAGTACTAGCTGGCCGTTCAGCAGCAGAAGTCATGCAGTATTCCAAATTGTAGATAAACTTGCAGTTGCGCCGAAGACAAAGTTTATAGATCCTTTTACAAGGAGATTCAATAAAAGTCGGAAAAAAAGTATGAGATCTACAAAATACTCAAAAGATCAGTCCTAGTATTGCGGCTAATCTGCGTTGTCAAGCAGCTTTTTACCTCAGGGAATCAGCCATTCAAAAAACCCTCAATGGATTTTGGCGGGGGAATCAACAAAAAATTAATGGTCTTTTAATATATTTAACCTTATTTTTAGTGTAGAATTCCCTATCGCACTGAAATTTTTGTAACAAAAAATTGCAAATGCGATACAGACTGTAATCTTATTTTACAAACAAACTTCAAGAATGCCAATAGTGAAATCTCAGAACTATTGGGGAAGGAGGCAGGGCGAAAAGAGCAGAGTTTGCAGCATTGCGGGATCATTAGATGTGTTGGGATGATAAAAGTTTTTGAGCAGGGTGAAGAAAGCAGAGGGCAGAAAGCTTCCTCTGGTTATTGTACTTATATTAATTGTTACATTTGAGTCAACACACAGACAACTTCGTCATAGCCTGACATAAACACATAGGCAAATTACAGCAATATGAGGAAGTCAGAGAGAATTGTTTGAAGGGTATAGAGTGCGGCGCGATGGGGGCGATACCGCCGTGGCATGAAGGCATCGCAGCGTCAGCTAGAAAGTTTTAAGGTGAAGTTACCCACTCCAAAACTTTATCGTTAAAACCACACTTAATCTATGATTCCTGTTTATCAGTAGTTCTCTTCTTAATGAAAGCTAAAATAATCTCAACAGTTCTTCTTCCACGTAAAAAGACTACTACAAAATTAAATTCCAACAGAAGATTCACGTTTTGACAGGCAACTGTTAACGCTTAACAGACAGCTTAAGAAGTTTTTAGCCTATCGAATAGGATTGCTATATACAGGAAGGAAGAAACTTTTTAATAATGCATATACAGATGTAATTTTTTGGCAAACTAGATAAAGTTGAAAATTAGGAAAACAGTTTAAGTAAGGATTTCCTATGGAACAATATGCAAATCAACAAAAACGTGTAACGATGGGTGTCATTCCTCTGAATCTTCCTAGCCTGCGTTTTGGTGATTCAGGTGATGCAGTCAGAGTTTTGCAGCGGCTATTAGTATCTAATGGCTACAACGTTCCATTTGATGGGTCATTCGGTGCGCTGACAGAGTCTGCTGTCAAAGCCTTTCAAAGCCGACGGAATTTACAAACGGATGGAATCGTTGGTCAAAGGACTTGGCGTGAATTGACAATATAGTTTTGAAATAGGTAGTGGGTAATGGGTTATAGATTTTTGCCCATTCCCAATTCCCAAAAAAAGCCGAGATAAATGTATACCATTATAC
>JAQYWP010000047.1 GCA_029379285.1 Rhizonema sp. PD38 | reverse complement strand
ATTAAGTGGAGATGACACGGTAATTGATAAGTCTCATAGTGACCAACAATTAACATGGCTCGTGACTTCATACTGGAACATCTTGAACAAAAAGTGGGTTTGAAGGCACATAGTCAGATTCCTGTCAATGCGTAAGTCCTAATTTAGAGAAGTAGCGATCGCACTCTGGATGCAAGACTCGCTGTTGCACTAATTGGGTGACAGTTGCACCTTTTTTATAGGTAGGATTGAATTGTATTAAAGGTTCAGTCCACAATTGCCCTTTGTCCAATTCTGCATCTACAAAAGCTTTTACTTTAGCGTCGCGAATTTTTAAGAAGCTTTCAATATAGCGGCGGTAGTCACCAATGACTTCATTGCGGAAGTTAAAAATATCTAGGTAATTCAGTTTTAATTCGTCATTCGTAATTGATTTTAGCTGAATTGTACTTCCTCGTTGGTTAATCCACTCTCGAAGTTGGTGACTGAGAATTGTACTAACTGTCGAAGAATCGATAATTTGTTCGATTTCTGTTAAATCCCAGCTTACCGGAATACTGGAGAATAAAAGAGTTAATTGTTCTGGAGTAACTGACTTAATACCTGTACAATCTAGAATTGCTAACTTTTGACTAAGAAAAGTACTGGCGGCTGCGATCACACTTTCATTCTGCTGTAATAAATCTTGTAGTTTTATGGGGAGTTTCATATTTTGTTATTGATATTATTTTAAATAGGGTGCCTCACGCAACTGTATTATTACGGCTATTCAAAATTCATGCATTCTGTTTGTAGTTACGCTTCAGCGCTCTCTGTAACTCCGAATCTTAATTAAGATTGGGAATAGGCTTCAGAATATTATTTTATAACCGCCAAGACGCCAAGAAAGCCAAGAATAACTGTTCTGTAAGTTCTCCTACTTTATGTTCGCTCTCTACAACTAAGTTTTCATAATTGGTAAGTCATAATATTTTTACCAGTTCCCAGTACTAAGCTGGGGACTGGTATATTTAAAACTGTCCTCGTGCGACTTCTCTAACTTCTTCCACATCTAGTTCTAAAGTCTCAGCAATTTCCTGAATACTAAGTCCTTTCTTCAGTAGTGCTGGTACAACCTTTAATTTAGTTATTTTCAAGACACTTTGAAAATAACCAGTTTTTTCAATATCATCACTCAAGTTTAGCATGGCTTCAATTTCCTTCTGTGTGAGATTTGGGAATTTATAGACTACAATGCTTTGGATAAATGCTAACACTTTCAGGCGAAGGTTTTCATCAGTTAATTCTTGTCTTGCCTTATTTACTAATCTTTGAGCTAAGGAAGCAGTTTTTTTAGGAGTTTCGACAAATAGTTTTGCAATTCCCATTCCTATAGACTCATCATCACTACTCAGTTCATTCAGGTAAATGCAACGCACATAGTTTTCCATCAAAAGCTGATAACGAGGATGAGGTAGAATTTCATTACTGCGCCTGTCATAGATAACAATTGCATACCATTCTGAATTAGGAGGTTGATATTGACGAAAGTAAACAAAAATCTCTCCAAATAGTCGTTCGTAAAATTCGTAATCTTTATATGTTTGTAACTCTACAAAATATAGTGGTTCGTTATCAAATCCTTCAACTGTGGAGAATATACCATCTAACCGAAAGGATTGTTGTTTAACTTCTGAGGCTGTAAATTCGTAATTGTTTGGATTTACGTCTGATTTGCCAATAAGTTCAAAAAATACCTGTGGTAGTTCTCTAATGAGTTCGTAGAAAAGGATATCTGTTTTCACTGATTTTGCATATTCTGTGAATATTTTGCCATATTAACCCAAGTTGCGCGATCGCCTCAGATCCCCGACTTCTCTAAGAAGTCGGGGATGTAATCATCTTGATTAACAGTTGGTTCTGGAATAAGTTTCATTATGTTCTATCTTACTCTCCGTAAAATCTGCTTGGCTAACGATTTATTTTAGTTCCCGAATTTTATTTGGCATTGACAATGTTTTTTATCTATTGAAACCATAATCTTCAATGAGGGCGAATAGCCGTTCGCCCCTACGGTGTGGTTGATTTACCTGAAAACTTGTGTAGTAAAGTTTTACATATCATGTATTTATTCTCTCTCTATTTCTTTTCTTGGCTCTCTTGGTGTCTAAAGCCCTTCGGGCATGGCTGCGCTAAGGCGGTTCATTCAAAAAAATCACGAATCACCTAAGCTCGCCATCTTTAAAAATTAGATTAATTACTATTCATATTAACAACCAAACTACCTCCTCCCAAACATCTTATCCCAAGCCTCCAAAACTAACCTTCGCGTACGATATTCACCAAACTGCTTAATTTCATTATTTTTCAACACCCGAAATGTTTCACTGGGAAAATCTTCGCCGTAGACATCAGCAGGATCGAGAATATAACGCAGTTCATCACGAGTAAGTCCGTAGAGTTTAGCGTAATATGCATCTAATTCTGCTCTTAATAATGCGCGTCTGTTACTGTTCCAAATAAATGGTTCGCGATCGCATCCCATGTCTTTGGCAAAGGGTTGCATATCCCAAGCGGTGTAGACAAGTTCGAGTACGCGGGTGGTGATGAATTCTATGTTTTCTTGGGTGTATGTTTCTGGGGGCAGGATGGGGAGTTGTTTGAGTATGAAGAAACTAAAGTTAGTTCCTCCTAATTTTTGACGAGTTACAAAGTCAAAAACTAAGCTATTCAAACAAGCATATAAGCATGAAACTAAAGATGGGTGATCTAATGCTGAAGCTATCAGAAAAACACTGTCACCAAATCCAACTTGAGAAACTAGGCTAAAAATTGCTGTACGCTCATCAGTCGATCTACAAATTCGTCTAAAACCTAGCAACCAATCTTTCTTCCACTTATCAGCTAACCTATTTTTCACCTCAACGCGACTCACCCAATAACGCGGTTGAACAGAGAAAGACGTATCGCCTTTTTCTACATCTGTTAAATCACGAATATCTCCACTATTAGTATAAGTTGCCCAACGATGAGTAAACTGATGAAACATCTTTGCTTCGTAAAGAGGAACTAAATCATTACCTGCCTCAGTCATGAACAACCCGCTATCATTTGCCATGTGAAACATCGCCATAAATGAAATACCCCAAGGGTTACTACCTGTGCGTTCATTCTCCAAAACTGGTACACACTCATAAATTTTCTTGGTTAATTCAGCATCAGCACTTGTTCTAAAAACTGGACAAGTGAGAGTATTAGGATTGAGTAAAGCAATATCTTGTGGTGAAAGCTGAAATGAACGAGCTTGATTATCTAACTGTCGAGGTTGAGTGAGGAAAAAGGCAAAATTACCCCGCTTGATTGGTTTACCACTGATAGCAAGTAGTGAGAATTTCTTTCTGCTGTAGATAGCAGAAAATAATCCTTCTCTATTTTCAAAATCATACAAACTTGATAAATTCTGCTTTTGCGTCAAATCTCCAAAAAACTTTTTACAAGTATCATCTGTCGCAATTCCGGTAGGAACAATGACTCCAACTCTGCCATTAGGTGAAATCAACTTTCTCGTCGTCTCGGCAAATACAGCATAAGTATTGATATCCCCTACAGCAGTCAACGGAAATCTCTCCGACTCGCGGATAAATTTACTCTGTGCCTCTGCATCGTGTTTCGCATCCTCAAAAGCTTGTGCTAACTCAGGATTTCGCTTTGGTAATTCTTTAATCAACCTCTCCCGTGCTGCTTTATTCACAGCATTAGCAATTTCCGCACTGCGAGAAGCGAAAAATTCTTTTTCTTGTAATTTAATCCGTTCCCAAGGTGGATTCCCCAAGACGCAATCAAATCCACCCTCCTCAAACACTTCAGGAAACTCGACGCACCAGTGGAAAAAGTGCTTCTCTTCAGCTAACTTATTTGCCGCATCTACTATCCTTTGCGTTGATAAATTACCCCGCAATAGCTGAGTTAGCGTTTCTGTGGTGGGGAATAATTGTAAATTATGTTCTGTTAGTGGCATAAAAAATGCTGCTGTCCATAAATTACACGCTGAATAGTCTCGCCACCAATCGGGATTTTCGCGACTTTGCTGGTATTGGGCTTGTTTTTGCTTCACCTGTTGCGGTGTGGTTTCGGCAATTTCTCCTAACTCCCGCGCACTTTCAGCATACTGTGCGCGATCGCTTTCTAAATTCTCAAATAGCGATAATTGTCCCTGGTTATCCCGTTCTCTCTGATTCCGCTTTTTAAACTGGGTAGATAACTTCTTATCATCCCCTGTCACAGCTTTGTAAGCTTCATCGGGAATTCCCTCTTCCAGACAACTGATATCCAATACCCCCACGAGGGAATTACCACACTTAATTCTGTGATCTAAAAAGTTGAGCGGCATCCCACTAGCAAAGCCTTCAATCCATAATGCCACTTTGCATAAATCTACTGCCAAAGGATTGATATCTACCCCATAAATACAATTTTGGATAATATCTCGAATCGCTTGGCGTAAGGGTATATATCCGGGTTCTGCTTCTCCAGTACGGATTTTGGCTAATTCTTTACCCAGGCGACGTGCAGCAGCGAGGAGGAAATGTCCCGAACCGCAAGCGGGATCGACTACTTTTAGACTAAGGAGTGCTTGTTCGTAGTTGCGCTTTAGCGCATCTGGATCTAAGAGCGCTGAAGCGCAACTACGAACCTTCTCTTCAATAACAGGTTCTAATGCAGTTTTGATGAGTTGTTGGACGAGTTGTGGTGGAGTATAGTAAGAGCCTGTGGTTTTTCTATCACTTCCTAACACCAAATCAAATCCATATATCCCCTGACGCTGGATTACCTGGGGGTGAAAGTCTAACAAACTTTCATACACGCTGCCTAATTCTTCCACATCCAAGGCGGCATAATTCACCCGTCGCAATTGTCCCTTTTGTTGGTACAGTGACAAATGCCGAATCGCTATTAGTAAATCGTGATTATCAATGGCACAATCATCCAACTCTTGTAGGGTATTGGAACCGAATAAATCACCATTCAGAGGCGACAATTCTAAATACTCTCCCCGCCAGTTTTCATCAAACAACCGGAAAGTGACTCGCAAACCCTGCCACAAATCTTGAAAACCTTCTCGCCGCCAATGTGGACGCTCGGCTAACTCTCGCAGTCGCTCAATGCTGTAATATTCACGGTATATCCTGGCTTTTTCTGCGTCTTCTCCAATTAATAGTAAGTTGCGAGATTCTGCCACCATCAAAAACAGTAGGCGGTAAATGAGTCGTAATAGCTGACGGTAGTATTTCTGTTCGTAGTTGCGCTTCAGCGCCTCTTCATCAGATGAACGAACCTTTTGCCGCAAATGTTCATTATTCTGATGTTGCAGAAATCCTGTGCCGAGCTGTATCAGTGCTTTTTCTACCCCATCCCGGAGTCGATCGCGTACTCGTCCCCCCTGTTGCAGGGTTTCTTGATGGTAATATTCTAACAAACATTTATCCGCATCATCCACATGTTCCGGCAAGCGGGAACGGTGGAATAGACGGTATAATAGTCCAAACTCGGCAAAGTTCTCGCCGTTGAGAATCTGCTCTAAGTCAAATTCGATATAAGTAAGGCGTGTCATCAGGGAAGAATCACGCAGTAACCGCCAGCGATAACCGTTAGTAGTGATCGCCCACAAATGTTCTGTCTTATTCAGATATTCTTGCACCAGCGACCATAGCGATCGATACGTCCTTCCCGTTGTTCCAAGCGATTGGGATTCCAGGGTAAATCGTAGTGAATCACAGCACTGAAGTGGGATTGCAGGTTTACCCCTTCGCTTAAACAGTCTGTCGCTACCAAGACTCTTTGGGGAGAAGACTTTAACTCTTGAAGGCGGATTTCCCGCTCATCCTCTGACAATTCCCCAGTGATGGCAATGACGCGAATGTGACTCCCCTTCTTTTCTAGTTTCTGCTTTAGAGCATCAGCAACATATTTCGCTGTGGCAATATAGCGACACCAAATAATCGCGTTATAACCGTCTGGAAGTAAAGTTTGGATATAGGCAATACATGATTGCAACTTTTGGTCTTTCTCACCGTATAACTTATCAGCTACTTGCACAAAAGCTTTGAGTTTACGTTTATCTGCATCACCATAGCTGGGAAGTCCCTGTTCAACGACGACAGAGGGAGGTGCATCAACAACTTGCTCAAGCTCTGTAGAGTCATAGACGTAGGAACTCATCAAGTCTTCGTCTAAATCGGCAAGTATTTCGCCACCAGATTTACTCACCTGACGGTTTAATGTTGCGACTGCGGCAGCAGGGGAAGACATAACGCACCGAATCAAAGCCAAAGCTGCCCAATAACGTCCTCGACGTTGGGCATAGCTCATGTCTTGTGTCGTCGTTTTTACCAGCCCACGAGCAAAGTTGTAGACATCCTCGAATAACTGCTTGTACTCCTTCGATAACTTGTAAGGCTTTTCCTCGGATTCTCGTTCTGGAAAAGGAGTCTCATTTCCCAACCACTGCTTGACATCTGCCCGCCGCCGTTGGACAAAATGACTTGCTAGCTCATCTCGCTGTTTCTCAGTCAGTTTATCTAAGCTCAAATGCTCAAACTCAGGCTTGAGTAAACCTAAGAGCGACAGAAAAGCCTCTTCAATACCACTGTGAGGAGTCGCTGTCAAAAGCAATAAATGGCGATCGCATTTCCTCGCCAATTTCTCGTCTTGGGGGAAACTGAAATCCTCTTTTTTCGTAATCAAAAAAGTTTAACTTGCTGGCTGAATAGCAATTCTGAAACATCTGGTAACAAGCAAGGGTTAGGCAACTTGATTAACAGTTGGCTGTGGAAGCGGTTCATTTGTAGCTTCATAAGCCATAATTAGGGATTCTAACGCTTCAATACCGTTTGTCACAGATTCTTCATAAGTATCGCCATGAGTCCGCCAAAGCTGTCCGGGAAAATCAGGAAATCCAACTAAGAAACAGTTGTCTTCTTCAGACCATTGAATCAACATTTGATACTTAAATTTACTCATCTTCCTGCTTCTCCTGCTCTTGTTTGGACTCTACCTCTTTTATAGCTTGTTGCACATTTTTTTCTTGATAGAGTTTCGCGTCCGAACTATCTTTCCCTGAAACCGTTAGCTTTCCAGCATATGAAGGATGTATCCAGTTAGTGTGGCTTCCTTTTCCTGGGAGTTCAGTAAAACCTACTTGGCGTAACCATTGTTTTAACTCCCTAATCTTCTTAGGCATTATTGAAATTGATTATTAACCACAGCATATTAACTTCTACGTGCGCTCGCAGACTTTAGCGGTCACGTAAATTAGCATAGTCCGTAAAAAAAATCGAAGGCGAGAAAGCAGAAAATATAGAATTGGCGATCGCATCAAATCGTACACTTGCTGACCATCGCCAGGTGTAATACAGTTTTTACTTATTAGGGTTAGAATTTCGTGTTTCACAGTCCGCACATCACCCTTAAAACTGAAAGCTTTGTCCAAGGTAAAAGGTAATAGCACATCAAGTTCTTTCTACACCTCTTCTCTGAATTATTTCATTGTGTCAGTTCAGGCTAGTACCTAATGGAAGTAGCTAAAATGCAACGCTGTGAGTAAATTGGTCGCAAATGCAAACGAAAATGTACTATCCAGCTAGCAGAACCCAGTGTTGACAAGGCTTTACAGACATTGCAACTCAAGTATAATTCTAATTTAATGAATTATACTTTTTAAGCTTAAGGTATAATTTCAGTAAATTTACTCACCTATAATTTGTAAAACTTTTGGCGCAATAAATATCTTTCCGTAGGAACCTTCACTAGCTTGCACCAAAATACCTGCATTGACTAACTTTTCAACGTTCTGTTGTGCTGCTCTATAGCTAACATCTATAATTGCCTGGGCTTGGGGAATAGTGAGAACAGGAGATTCAAACAAAACTCCAAGGATGAGGATCGCTGGATTACTTTGGGGCGGATGACAGGTGGGCAATATTTAGTGGTGGTACATACGTTTGATCAGGTAGAAGATAACAGAGTAGAGATTCGGATTATTTCAGTGCGGAAAGCGACTCGACAAGAAATTCAACAGTATGAGGGAGGAGTATGATGCAGCCTGAATATGATTTTTCGGGAGCGGAGCGAGGAAAGTTTTACCGCGAGGATGTGACGTTTAAGATGCCTATTTATTTGGCTGATGAGGTAGTGGAATTTTTTGCCAAGCGAGCAGAAGCAAAGGGGGTTGAGTTGAATGACTTGCTAAATGATGTGTTGAAGCAGGATTTAGGAAGTAGTCAGTATTAAAGAATGTGTTATCTTTATAACCAGTGTCTAACCGCTAATTAAACGGTTATTTACTACAGACAACTAATAAACTTTCATCCTAGCTCTCAGCGTATCAGGAAAACTTAAAGTATGTCAGAGCCAATTAATCAAGGCGTACCAATTGTAACAAGTAAAACTCGTGCAGAAAGTACAAATATAGAAACTATTGTTAGTCGCTTACGTAGTAAACGGATAGTTATTCCTGATTATCAACGAGATGCAGAACAATGGGATTCTCGTAAAGAATCTCTGTTTATTGAATCAGTACTGAATAATCTAACCATTCCAGCCTTTTTCTTTGCAGAACGCGGCGACGGAATAACAGAAGTTGTTGATGGTCAACAAAGACTCAGTACGATCCTGAAGTATTCTGATAATAAATTCTGTATAAGTAATGACGAAGGGATTGTTTATCTTAGTCCACAAAGCACTCAGTATGTAGGAAAACAATATACAAAACTTCCAGCAAATCTTCAAAACGTTTTTAATGATTATCCTCTTACGATTATTTACCTTCCCCAAAACTTGGAGTTAGGAACGAAACTTGAGATATTTCGTCGAATTAATGAAGGCGGAACACCTTTAACAGCACACGACATCCGGCTTTCTTACTATAGCGAATCAAAGTCCGTTTATGTTGTACGTTTGGCTGGAATATATGCAAACAACTCTTCTGCAGAACGGATGATCGAGTCTGCATCTACAAAAGGAGTTGATAATCCTTGGTATGAGCATCCTGACGCTTGTAGATCTTGGCAAACTTGGTGGGAAGGAAAAGCATTGGCGAAAGGACAAACTCCTTCAGAAATGTTTCTTTGGTATCTTATTCTTGTTCATCGAGAAAAGCTTGATTCTTTACTCCTAAACGCTAGTTCGATGAAACATCTTCCAATCAGTTTTCGTGGAACTACAGAAGAAGCACTAGATATATATTGCGCTCAACTACAATATACTGATTTAAATGGTGGTACAGACGTTCTTCCAACTTCTGGAAAGGGGTTAGAAAAAGATTTTGATTACTTTGCGAAATGGATTGGTTTAATTCTTAATTATGGATTGAGCGGAGTCAGTGTAGATAAATATAAACAGACAGCATTAATGATTGGTGCTTCTGTTGAACTAAATATTCCTCTGGATGAGTTAAGTCATGATGCTTGGGATGCAATTCAACAATTTTTGAAAGCGCCACGCCAAGCAGGTGAACGGTGGCTTAAAGATTTAGGTGGTTATCCAGAACAAAAGGGTCGATGGACTGGCAAAAAAGGTAAAAAGTCTCAATGTGATATGGCTGTAACACTTTTAAAAAGGATAGTTGAATCTTACGGATAGGGAGGAAAAGAAACTATACTGTAACCTAAATGTTTATGAATTCACTTCCACCTAATCTTCTAGTGTGTGACCAAAATTCTCCTGTCTTTCCAAAAGAATGGAAAGAATCTTACTTTCGTAGAAATTATAACCGTGATAAAAAGGGGTACATTTGTCCAGACTGTAAACAGGTTTTTTCTGGCGTAAGCGGCTTTCAAAAATTACACGGTGACCATATTTTTCCTCGGTCTAAGGGAGGATTAACTGTATGGGAAAACTTAACCCTTAGATGTAGTCAATGCAATTTGTTAAAAAGTAACAAATTAATTTAAGTCTACACATTAAGACTTAGTTAGAAGATACGGATTTACAGTGATGGCTTGTGGTTGGGAAAGCTTCTTTGCCACAAGCGACAATTAATTACAATAGAAATCAATACTGCTTGGTTAAGGAAATAAAATAGGCTGGAACCCTTGAAATATAGTTGTCTATAATGAGCAAAAAGGGCTTAACAGAGCAGTATTGGGTCTACTCTACTACGAAAATTAGAGTCGGAGTAATACCGCTTTTAATTTTCGATGACTAGTTTGAATGTTTGCTTACCAAGCGTATTTAGATTGGATAAATTAAGCAGAAGATTTCATAAATATATGAACTCTAATTCAGCTATTATCCAGTTGAAATTTGCGGGAATTTTTGAGAATAAATATATTATTTTCTTTGATTAAATCTCCCGTACACAAGACAGGCAAACGTTCTTGATATGCCTTAATAGCTATTATATAATCGCGGTCAGCTAATTCTGTTTTGATTGGTCGCAATCTATCGATAACCACACCAAAAAATGTAATTTCTCCACTAAATTTGTCAGCGAATGGTGTTTCAATGTGTGTGACGAACCCTTGAATAGTGATATTGGGTACATGGGTAATGAGCGAGCTAAAAATCTCAATTTGAGAGCGATTTTCTGCTAATGCTAGAGTTTCTAATACTTCCGCCATCCGCCTCTTAAAGTCAACAATTTCTGGTTTAAGGGGGAGTAGGATTTCAAAATCGTCTAGAGTCCAAAGGTCGGCTTTATCACCTCTAAGTTGCTGTTGATGCCAACCATGTGACCGAAGATAGGTCTTTACTTGTTGGGGGTCGATATATTTAAATTTTTCTACATTCGAGATGATAGCTGTCATAGTGGCTCTCCATCGGCGATGCGTTCCATTATCATACGAAGTGCGTTAGGGCTAAATATATTTTGACGCTTAATGTCAACGGTGATGGTAGAAAGGTTATCAACTGGCGGTTGTCCGCGCAGCGATAGCCAGTAACCGCACTGTTTCAAGCACAGGGATTCTTCCGACTGAGATAACCAGTCGTTGACATCATCCAGAATTAGAACCAGGATTAAGAGTTGCGGTACAAAAGGGTCATCTTCGCGGAGTTCGTCGTAATTTTTGATACTGAGACGGTATTTAATAGATGAATATTTATTTATATCTTGAGATGTAGATTTAATTTGTATATCAAACCGAGGCAGTCGTTTAGAATTAAGTTTTCCAGGCACGGTAATGGTAGCATCAATGCCGCTATCATCCAATCTACGTGTGGCTGTTTGTAGGGAATAGCCTGCTGTAGCAGTTACCGCATGCACATAAGCATAGCTAAAATCTTCTTTTTGGGTGTTGAGGCTCATTATGTGCGCTTGGGGGAATATTAAATCAACGTGAATTTTAAAAGCTATATTATGGTGTTGCAAAATTATTGTATAATATAACACAACACGTAGAAAAGTTTAAAGATATTATTTTGTTAATGGTTAACCAACACAATTTGACGAGATAGTAAATGCGGACATTATTTTGGCAACGGGGATAAATAATTTGGCAAACGACAAATATCAATCCATATTTTGCAAACCGATCGCAATTTTACTGTGCTTCTCGATCTGCCCCATGACTTGCTTTGCCCTTTTAATCACCACTGCTGGTAAACCTGCCAACCTTCCTGCCTCAATCCCATAAGACTTATCAGCACCTCCCGGTTGTACCGAGTGCAAAAAGATAATTTGATCAGGCAACTCCTTCACCGTCACTTGATAATTAGCGACATTCGTTAACAGCGAAGCCAGTTCGTTCAACTCGTGGTAATGAGTCGCAAAAATTGTGCGAGCGCAAATCTCTGCTGCCAAATACTCTGCCACCGCCCAAGCAATTGAAAGCCCATCAAACGTTGCCGTTCCCCTTCCAATTTCATCCAACAGTACCAGTGAATTAGATGTTGCATGGTTGAGAATATTCGCCGTCTCATTCATCTCTACCATAAACGTCGATTGACCCGTTGCCAAGTCATCCACTGCACCGACACGAGTGAAAATGCGATCGCACACTCCCAAAGTCGCAGACTTCGCAGGCACAAAACTACCAATCTGCGCCATCAACTGAATCAACCCCACCTGACGCAAATAACAACTCTTGCCACTAGCGTTAGGCCCGGTGAGAATGACAAGATCGGGAAAGATAGATTTCCCCTCTTCCTTGGCTTCCTTCGCGTCTTGGCGGTTCCATTCCTCTTTTCCTAAACTAGTAGAATTCGGCACAAAAAACCCCGCAGGCAAAGACTGTTCCACCACTGGATGACGCCCCTCCACAATCGCGATCTCCCGTCCAGAAATCATCGATGGACAACAGTAACCTTGATGAACCGCCAACTCAGCCAAACCGCACAACACATCTGCTGCTGCCACTGCACGGGAAACATTGCGGATCACCTCTGCTTGTTCCCCCACTTCCTGCCGCAACGCTGCAAAAATCTCATATTCCAGCTTATTCAAATCATCTCTTGCCGTCAGAATCCGCGCTTCACGTTCCTTCAATTCCGGAGTGATGTAGCGCTCCTCATTCATCAAAGTTTGTCTGCGGATATAATCTGATGGAACTTGGTCAGCTTTAGAACGAGAAATACTGATGTAATACCCAAAAGTCTTGTTAAATCCCACCTTCAGCGTAGAAATTCCCGTCTTTGCTCTCTCCTCAACTTCTAAATTAGCAATCCATTGGTGATCTTCTTCTACCAAACTACGCCGCTCATCCAACTGGGGATTGACAGTGGGGCGTATTAACCCACCTTCTGTCAGATATATAGGCGGTGACTCGACAATATGAAGCTGTAATTTTCGTGCCAGTTCTTCCAACACAGGTGGAACTTTCTGCAAAGCCTTGAGAAACGGTGAGTTAGTCTCAGCGACAATGCGAGATAATTCTGGTAGGCGTGACAGTGAATCTGCTAAAGCGACTAAATCCTTCGCATTTGCCTTACCAGAACCCGCGCGTCCTGTCAATCTTTCCAAGTCATAAATTTGCCGCAGCGATCGCTGTAAATCTTGACGTAAAGCCGTGTTTTCTACTAACTCTTGAATTGTGTTTTGCCGAGAGCGAATACCTTTAATCTCAAGCAAAGGCTGCAACAACCACCTTCGTAACGCTCGACTGCCCATTGTTGTATTCGTTCTATCCAATGCCCACATGAGGGAACCCACAAAACTGCCATCGCGGACGGTTTGCGTAATTTCCAGGTTCCGGCGGGTTTGATAATCAACAATTAAGAAATCGGTGAGAGTGTAGGTGCGAAGTGGCTGTAAAGGAACTGAGTTTTCTTTTTGCGTATCTTCTAAGTATTCTAAAAGACCCCCAGCTGCACGGACTGCTAGGGTGAGGTGTTCGCAGCCAAGCCCTTCAAGCGATCGCACTTTAAATTTATGCAACAATCTCGTTCTCGCTTCCCCAATTGAGAACGGAGTTTGCGATCGCAAGCAATAGCAAAATGATGGCGGCAAACATTCCGGTAGATGTGTCGATTTTTCTCCCGGACGAAGCAAAATCCCCAAGTCTGGCGCATTGGTAGGAAATAGCACTTCAGCTGGCTGCAAGCGCATTAATTCCTGTGTAAGATTCTCTAAATTGCTACCTTGACATGTGAGGAATTCACCAGTAGAAATATCTGCATAAGCCAAACCCCAATGCTCAGCAGCAATCACCACAGCACAAAGGTAATTATTGCTACTTGATTTTAGCATTCCCTCTTCCAGCAAAGTGCCGGGGGTAAGAATGCGAGTGACTTCACGCTTCACCAAACCGACAGCTTCTGCTGCGTCTTCCACTTGATCGCAGATGACAACGGCATATCCTTTTTCTACCAGTTGAGTTGTATAACGTTCCCAAGCATGGTGGGGAACACCTGTCATGCAGACTCTACCAACTTCCCCACCATGCTTGCTGGTTAAGACAAGTTCCAATTCTCGAGAGACAGTCACAGCATCCTGAAAAAAAGTTTCAAAGAAATCTCCCACCCGATACAGCAGTAGCGCGTGAGGATACTTATCCTTCGTCTCAACATAATGCTGATACATTTTACTCAGCTTGGTGCGATCCACGATGCGAGTGTCAGCGTGAGGCGCAGTTGAGTCATTGGGTTCCGTTGTTTGGGATGCAGATTGAGACGCTGTCATGGATGTCTAACAATACACATAGCAACTTGCCAATATAACATTATAGCTTGTTAAAACCATTACTCCTAATTTGTTGAAGGTTTGTGGAATAAATCTTGATTAAAGTCTTTCTTTGTTATCTATGAATTGTCAACCACAGAATCATTAACATTTTTGATACTCAGATATCGTTAATAGAAAAAATTATCCTATGTTCGTATGAATACTCGTGACTTAAGTATAACCTTACCCTCCTCGCTTTCTTTGGAGATATGGGGTTGAGTATCCAGACTTTCAAAGAAAAAATTACTAATTTACATCACAGTATTTTTTAGCTATAAAGTAGCAAAAGAAACTTTTGTCTGTTGGCTCAACTCTATGTATACAAAATTTGTCGGGATCATTCTCCTAGCAAGCTTCGCTCATGCATCTTTATCAATCCCAGTTTCTGCAAGAACTACAGTCAAAGAGATGATCGCACAGAAAATAGATTGTTCCAAGGCAAACAATACAGTAGAAATAAAGTATTGTTCTCAACAGTCCTATCAAGCAGCAGACAAACAACTAAATCAGGTGTATCAACAAGTTATATCAAACTTAAACGGTGAGGCAAGACAGTTACTGATTATTGCACAGCAAGCTTGGATTAAGTTTCGTGATAATAACTGCGATTTTGAAGTCTATGACAATCGTGGTGGCACAGGTTATGAAATCTTCCGCAACGGATGCAGAGAAAGAGTCACAAAACAACGCACAAAAGATTTACGCGATTATTTGTCCTCTCGGTAAGCATTCAGCACTTCAGCTATACTCATGAATTTTGTCGAGCGAGTGGCAGTCACAGGAGAGCGACTACCTTGCCGACATCAGAGTTTAAACCTTAAGAGTCGCTAATTCTACCATTTGGACGCTGGACAATCGTTTCCAGCATCCGTTTCTTAACTTTAGTATCGATTGCGACTATACGCACGTATTCGCCACTGTGATCGCTGAGACAGGATTCCAAAATAGCGATCGCCTCCGCCATATTATCAATTTGATGATCGGCAAAATTTTGCCAGGAACCTGTACGGAAGCGTCTTTCATCTACATATTCAATTCCAATATGATATCCTTGTGCAAAAATTTGCCGCATCTGCCCTAATGTTTCTTGGCTGATTGGCGTACTTGGTATTTGCTCACTATGGTCTTGATAGTAATTGAAGGTTGATGAATTATCTTCTTTTGTCAAGCTATTTGGCAAAGGGGTTGGTTTTTGCTTGGTATAGTCTTGATTGTAATTGAACGTTGAAGGATAATCAACTTTTGTCAAGCTATTTGGCTGAGGGGTTGGTTTTTGCTTAGTATAGTCTTGATTGTAATTGAACGTTGAAGGATAATCAACTTTTGTTAAGCCATTTGACAAAGTTTCTGGTGCTGGTGTAACTTCTTGAGGTGTAACTGGTTGATAATTTTTTCTGTTGAGTCGATTGTAATCGTCAACTAAGTGGGAATTCTCCACCCGTTTTTGTTCAGCAACCATCAACTTACCCATCTCAATCATGCGAGATAAATTAAAATCGGGTTTGTTAAATTCAGGTGGTTTTTCTGTGCTATTAACAACACGTAAGGAGATGCGATCAAATCCTACTTTGTGGATGAAATTACGGATTTGTTCGTCGTAGATGCGCGATCGCAAAGCACTGAAGAAGTCAATCGACTGATTAATAAAAGTATCGACAAGTTGTTCAACTTGTGGACGCGGAAGTTTATCTTCTGCAAAAATTCCCTCAACAATTCCCATCTTATCGTCGCGATCAGGTTCCCAGTAAAATTTTTCCATCCGCCCATCTCTTACCAAAGGTGCGTACAGAGTGGAAAAATCATTACCTGTCACAATAATCGGCACACGATGCAAAGGCGTTGAGTCGTAACTACCAGGAAGTTGGACATTGGTGGGATTATCAGCAATATTCATCAGTGTCGCATTGACCAGCTGAGTATTAACAGTGTACTGAGTCCCTTCGTCAAAACGTCCAGCACCTGCATCTAAGTCGTTAATCATCAGCACGCACATTTTACCGCGCACACGAATGAGTTCTGCTGTTTCTCGATAACGCAGGCGAATCAAACGTGAAGGATCGCCCGCATCTGGGCTTTCAAGTTCTCCGCCAGATATGTGAGTCACCTCAATACCCATTTTCTCAAAGACTAACTCACATTGAAAAGACTTTCCTTCGCCTTTACGTCCATGAACACCTAGAATCAAGGGAACTCGAACGCCAGGAAGTTCGATGAAGTTTTTAGTAATATGAACGGCAAGTTTGTCAAGAAAGCGAGGAGAGATGTAGTAGCTCATAATCCTGGGTAATAGAGAATTCTTCTTAAATCAATGTTAAGTTTTTTTGGCTACAGTTGCTCACCTATCTTTTGGTTGAAATCTATGCTTGTTATTCAGTTGGTGCTTTTGCTTGATCACTATAACTTACGCATTAAACCAATTTAACCAAGCTTCCCAATTTTGCACAATTTCTGCTAGAATTGCATAACCTGCTGCTCTTGGATGAGCACCGTCATTAGCTTTCACCTCATCTCTCCAAATATTCGACTTTTCTAATGTAGGAAAAACATTTAGATATGGCACATTTATTGCATTACACACTAAAGCAAACTGATTGGATAAATCGGCAATTCTCTGATTCTGTTCTTGCTCTAACAAGGGTAGCGGACCAACCATCAAAACTGGATATAATTCTTTAAATCCACTTAAAATGTTATGTACATTCTTAAGTGAATTTGTTAACTCTACGCGAGTTTTTCCATTCTCAATCGTTAGACCAGTCCGAAAACTTGCAAGCCGCTATATGCAAGGCTTTGAGACCAGTCCT
>JAQYWP010000505.1 GCA_029379285.1 Rhizonema sp. PD38 | reverse complement strand
TAAAAAGTAAAAAGTAAAAAGTAAAAAGTAAAAAGAGAATCCCCATAATTAAAATTAGGGGACATGTAAAAAACCTACTTTTGTGAGCCCTGCCCCTCTCAATACGGTTCGGTTAAGAAATTTATTTGTTAAGGCAGGCTGTTCTTGTGCAGGGGTAGAAGAGAAGCAGGGGGGGCAAGAAATAATTCTCCAATAACTCTTTCCTCTCCTGCCTAAGAACTGCTTATCCGAACCGTATTGCTGCCCCTCTCCCAAGCGCGTGTGTGAGGGGTGCCCGTCAGGGTGCGAAGCTCTGGGGACGGAAGCTTCCGCCCCCAAGACTTCGCGCGAAGTCTGCCGGACAGAATCTTCTGCCCGGCGAGCTTCGCGCTCTTGAGTGCGATAGTGTATGGGATTTGACTGAGAACCGCTATATTGCCAACAGGTACAACGAAGTGATGGTTATAAATACCGATAGCACAAGCTTGTTTTAACAAGCCTGCTGAGCTTCCTCTTTGCTGCGGAATTGACGAGGCTCCCACTCTCCTGATTATTTTTAGGTGAGGAATAGGGGAAATGAGTAGGTGCGCCTCCAACTCTTGTAGAGATGCAACAACGCAACCCGTCTCTACATTTGCATGCCTCCTATCTCCTCATAAATTGACAAACCTAAAAATATTCAAAATAAATTCCCATTAGCCGCAAAACTTTTGCTAATTTACAAAAATGAGTTTAGCTTCACGTAAGCATCCTGCCCGTTGTTTCAAGCGCTCATTACGCATGTTTTTAAGCGTTAGCTCTGTTGAAAGTTTACACAATATAATCCGTGCTTAGGCTGCTGATTACTGTATGCTTACAGCTTCATTTTTGCTAATCACCATCTAACTTTTAAGGGTTTTGGCAATGGATATTCGGAAGCTTTTTATTGTTTGGGTGGTAACATCTGTCAGCTTGTATCTTGTTAATAAATTACCTTTGGGAGTTGAAATTGATACTCCAGG
Source organism: Rhizonema sp. PD38 (assembly GCA_029379285.1). GTDB lineage: Bacteria > Cyanobacteriota > Cyanobacteriia > Cyanobacteriales > Nostocaceae > Rhizonema. Next base: position 5,461 of record JAQYWP010000505.1, on the reverse strand, counting down.
GAAAGCCATGATGTCCGCAGCCGTTCTGGGAATTCTATCGGCATCAGTAAGACCGGTTTTACGCCTCACATTTTCACAACTGAATTTTGTCACATTTGACCTGCTATCTGGCTTTATCACATTTATTTTTGGAATTTTATGTTTTGGAATTATCGCCTATTTTATACAGGGTTTTCGTTTGCGGTTTGGTATTTGGAGTGCTATTACAGGAGCTTTTGCACTCTCTATTATCAGTAGTTTAATTTACACATTACTAAGTACGTAACTTCTGTTTGGAGTTACGAGTAAAAAACTTCACAAGAGCATGATTTGACCAAAAAGTAGGGGGTAGGTACGGTTACCTCCTACCTTCAAAACTTCTAACTTCTCATTATTCAAGATTCGGTTGGGGGCGCAACTTTGTTACTCGATTGTTGAGCACGCTGTTCACGTTTTTTGCGATCAGCTGTCAGCATATCAGCCATAACAACCAGTGCTTGCACCATCTTATCTAAGTTAGCTCGGTATAATTCCAAATCTTTGTTGAGTTTGTCATCAGATATATGCAAGCCTGTAGCAATGCTTTTCAATGCCTCAGTACGTTGTTTTTCGTCTTTAACTAGCTCTGGATCTGAAAGTTCCAATAAAGAGAATAAACCTATTGCAAATAAACGGTTGTACTTGAAGTTAGGATGCTTCGCGATCGCTTGTAACTGTTCTTGCAATTCAGGATTTGTTTCTGAGTGAATTACTTGTTGGCTTAACCAAGCAATTAATTCTCTTGTGGGTAAGCTTTTTGCGCTTATTTCCACCCGATGAGCATCTTGTCGGTAACGCTGTGGATCTTCCTGTACAGCCTGAATCAATGCGTTAAAAATCGACTCCTTCTCCCCTTCTGGCTGGTAGCCTTGCATGAAGCGGTCGAAGGCTGTGACGACGCCTAAGGCATAAATCTGGTTGTAGCCAAAATCAACATTCACTGACAGCAGGTGCATTTCCACCATCAACTCTTCCACAACTCGACGATAAATTGTGTTAATCGGACGCGTGTGAAGCGAGTAGAAAGTTCGCTTTGTATCAGAGACAGTACGGACGTTATTCACAAATAAAACTTTTAGGGCGACGTATGTTTATTTTCTCGCGTCTAGGCAACTTTGCCAAGGTTAACTCGAATGAGTTGTAAAATGGTTTCTAACTCCGATCCTGTTGTAGAGCGCTTCAAACAGAGCTTTTCTACAACTTCTGACTCCTAACTTCTACCATCAAATGAACTTTTCGCCACAGTTACTAACTCTAGCCAATTACTTAGCTGGTGAATTTGATAATCAAGATCAAGCTCTCGAAGAACCTGTTTGGTACGTCCACTTACGTCTGTGGCATAGACCGATAACTTTATTCTGTGAAGACAGCGTAACCTTATTTGCAGAACAAGCCAACATTCTCAACTTAGATCGACCTTACCGCCAGCGGATTATACGGCTTGTAGAGGGACATAACCCAGATGCACTCAGTGTCCAATACTATATGCCCAAAAATCCAGGTGCATTAATTGGTGCTGGTTGCAACCCTGATTTACTTAATACACTCACTCCTGATCAATTAGAGTTCCTCCCAGGCTGCATTCTCAACGTCACCCAGAATACCCTGACCACAAACCACTTTCAGTTTACTGCTACGCCACCTCCAGAAACTCGTTGTTGCTTTACTTATCTTGGTAATACCGTTCAAGTTTCCTTAGGATTTGGGGTTACTCAAAATGAATTTACAAGTTATGACAAAGGAATTGACTCAACTACGGGTAAAGCGACGTGGGGAGCAGTTTTAGGCCCATATCGCTACACTAAGCGCCAACAGTTTTAAGAGTGCTGAGTCCTGAGTGCTGAGTCCTGAAAAATCCTTCTTCTCAGTCCCTTAAATCAAAGATTTAGCTTGAAACAGAAAAATCTTAACTCAAGACTCTTTCTTACTCAGCAACGCCAGTCGCCTACGGCGGGAAAACGCCTCATGCGCGCTGGACTCACCGCACGGCGCTGGCTCCTCAGCACTCAAAACTGATTTAACTGGCTATGCTACGAGGTACACCTTCTAAAGCTTCATCTTCTGTTTCAAAAATTTCAAACACTGTATCCATCATCGTAACTTCAAACACCAGCTTAGCTTCAGGATGGACATTACAAATTCGGAAACTGCCTTTAACTTTATCAGCGTCGCGCATTCCTGCCACTAAAGATGTGAGACCAGAACTATCAATAAAATTTACTTGACCGAGATTGACAACGACGTGGCGACTCAATTTAGAAATGCACTCCTGCAACTTTAGACGAAATTGCCACGCTGTAGTAATATCCAAACGACCTGTGGGTATCAAGACGATCACTGTATTACCGTCTTGGGTCGTATAAGTTTTTTGCTCGATCTGAATCACTCTCGCCTCCCCTAAGCACTCTCAAAATTGATTAGCTGTGAGTTGTTAATTGTTAGTGGTTATGTAAAATTACCAACCACTAATTATCCCCGCGACTACCCATCTTATTTTCGTGAGATAGGCTTGTTAACGCGAGGAGTGTTAGCAGACACCAGCAGAAAAATTGACTGATGTGTAGTATGAGCTTAACAAGCTACACATACTATTGTCACTTTTATTGCTTCATGCTTGCCCTTTGCAGTTTAACTCACTTAGCTTCAGTATGGCTTGGTGTCCAGTTTATCCAATCCTGAGGCTTAAGGAAGATTTCATACAACTCAGCTTCTGGAGAATTTGGTTGTGGTTGGTAGCCGTATTCCCAGCGTACCAAGGGTGGGAGAGACATCAATATCGATTCAGTACGTCCATTGGTTTGAAGACCAAAAATTGTACCTCGGTCATAAACCAAGTTAAATTCTACATACCTTCCCCGACGGTACAGTTGAAAATTCCGTTGGTGATCGCCATATTCCATTCCATTTCGCCGTTGGACAATAGGTATATAAGCTGGCAGAAAGGCATTGCCACAGTCTTTTACAAACGCAAACAATTCTTCCCAACTACGTGGTGCTATTCTGTCTAGAGAGTCGCTGTACATAGCCGCTGCATTATCTGGGTGGGGACCACGATACAACTGACCCTCACCATGTTGGTAATCAAAAAACAGACCGCCGATACCCCGCGTCTCGCCACGATGCTTCAAGTAGAAATATTCATCACACCAGCGCTTGAACACTGGATAATACTCTGGATGGTGAGCATCACAAGCTTGTTTGAAAGTGTTGTGGAAATGTTTCGCATCTTCGGCAAAGGGGTAGTAGGGAGTCAGATCGGCACCACCACCAAACCACCATACTGGTCCTGCTTCAAAGTAGCGATAATTGATGTGAACGGTTGGCACATAAGGATTACGAGGATGTAATACCATTGAGGTGCCAGTGGCATAAAAGCTGTGTCCTTCTGCCTCTGGACGTTGAGCTAAAATTGAGGGTGGTAAATGCGAGCCCCAAACTTCAGAAAAGTTTACACCAGCTTGTTCAAAAACTGCACCTTCACGCAGAATCCGCGATCGCCCTCCTCCTCCTTCTGGACGTTCCCACCGATCTTCCTGAAAGCTCTCCACACCATCCAAGTCTGTCAACGCTTGAGTGATTTTGTCTTGTAACTGTTGCATGAACTGACGAACCCTTGCTTTAGCGTCATGTGGCGGCAAAGATGTGGCAGATTTCATTTGGGGGTCGAGGGAGTTGGTTAACATAAACTCAAGAACCTAAATTACGATGTTTCAAAAAAGCAACAAATTTTTCAACTGACAATTTGATGAAGGTAGCGAGTATGAAGTATGTAGTAGGTTGAAAGAGGGAAATTCATATATACTGCGCTCGTCCTGAATCGGCGAGTATAACTCCCTACCAGATTCAATCTACTACCGACTTTGCGGGCAACAGACCCCACAAAGTCGGCAATAGCTGAATTCCCTCTTTCAAGTCGCGCATTCTTCTTACTTGATGGCTATGACTAGAGTTATTCTCGCTCAAAGGGGTATTGAGTTTGTATATTGGTTGTGTTTTTTAACTTTTTTATACATGACGTTGGTAAAACTCCCTTGGGATGTAAAGATGCCTGTCATTACTATAAAGGTCAGGGGGGAGTGTGGAGCCCAGGGAGTTTAGAAGACGCGCGGCAATTAAAGCGTCTTTACAGGAGGAGTAAAGATGTAGAGACGACATGATTGAAGCGTCTTTACCGGAATTATAATTCTTCCCCTGTGTTCTCCTTCTCCCCCTTAAAGAGTGTTCCCCACCCCTTAGCTTTTTGGGGTGTGGGATGAGCTTAACAGAAAACGCGTCGCGAGGAAGATCGGGAAAATGCAAATTTGGTTGTCCAAATTTATCCACCGCAAACGTCGTCAGGTTTGCGTCTCTCTATTCAAGACTTATCGAGAGATCAGTTCTGCTTCTGTAGATGAATTGTGGCAAAAGGTAGTTGACTTAGGAGATGTTTCCTGGCATCCATTGTTAAAAAGTACTAACTTACCTTGCGGATTGGTACCAAAACCAGGATTGATTTACATAGCTATGACACGCTTATCGCCAATTCCGATTCGCATATTTGTGGAACGAGTGAATCCTAGAGAGTTACTGACTGTAAGAGTGTTAGCAATTCCTGGGATCGAGGAACGAGTGACTTATCGAGTAGAGTCCACAGTTTGTGGCACTTGTTTGTCTTATTCTGTAACATTACGCGGTTGGTTATCACCTTTGATTTGGCCTTTTTCTCGCCCTTATGCAGATCGTGTAGCTCGTTCCTTGGTTGAGGCTGTCGAAAAAACAGCATTACAAGCCGTGTCAGGTAAGAGAGAATCCATTAAAGACGGTTGTTTTGATTTTTAGAAATAGCTCCCTTGTGCGATTAGCAATTCCCCTAAAAAGCTAAGATCTAGATCTAGATAGATTAATCATTTAGTTTTGTAAAAAATTGTTACATATTTTCTGTAAAATACTATGTACGATGTCCTAGATTCCCGATCAGTATTAGAAGTGTTACGACCAGTGCAAGATCCAGAACTCCGCAAAAGTCTGGTAGAAATGAACATGATTCGTAACATTAAAATTGACAGTGGCAAGGTAAATTTCACATTGGTGTTAACCACACCTGCTTGTCCACTACGTGAGTTTATTGTTGAAGACTGCCAAAAAGCCGTGAAAAAGCTTCCAGGAGTTAAGGACGTATTTATAGAGGTGACAGCAGAAACACCCAAGCAAAAAAGCCTGAGCGATCGCACTGGAATCCCCGGAGTCAAGAACATTATCGCCATTTCCAGTGGTAAAGGTGGTGTGGGGAAAAGCACTGTTGCTGTGAATATCGCGGTTGCTTTAGCTCAAACAGGAGCACAGGTTGGTTTACTTGATGCTGATATTTACGGTCCTAATGACCCCACGATGCTGGGACTAGGTGAGAGTCAAATCACAGTACGTTCAACAGAAAAAGGTGATGTACTGGAACCTGCATTTAATC
>JAQYWP010000504.1 GCA_029379285.1 Rhizonema sp. PD38 | reverse complement strand
GCCTAAATGTATCAACTTTAAAGTGAAACGGTATTAGTCCACAGAAATATGCTATGTGAGAATGTCTTTGAGTAGGCAACTAGACATCTGGGGCAGCGTTACCTTCCAGCAGAAACGCTACAAGTACTTTTTGCACTATCCGACGCTTATTAAGTCAGGATTTACGCAACTGGCACATTTAGATTAAAACTGTCACATGGAAATAATTTGGCTATAACGTTATATAAATCAATGCTTACAAGCATTTAGCTCAATTTGAAATATATGTGCCAGTTGACCTTATATTGTGACGCTTGCGTAAGTCCTAATAGCTATATTCCGGTTAGCAGAACGTCAACGATTGGGCGAGCGCTAGTTAATTCTTAATCTAATTTCTTCTGTGGTTACTCCGGCAACCCCCTTACTTGAAGCAAGTCCAGCTCCCGTTCAAATATTTCATCAATGGGTAACATTTGCCCATCAGTAGTCATAAATTTATGGTCTTTCGTTGCCTGAATAATTGAGCCGTCTTCCAAGCAATACTCAAAAACTTCTTGTTGACCGCGATTGTGCCACTGTACAATAGGTTGCGTGTACACATATCCGTTCTCATCTATAGTATATACACAACATTCAATTCCTTTTTCCACAATCTCGCCAATTTTCAGAAAGCCGTATTCTACTGTCAAAACTTCAGTATCATAGCTTAAGCAGTATTCGGCAAACTTCAACATTTGCTCGAATAATTCTTCAGCTATTTGCTTCTTAACTCCATTTTTTGCCGCACCATCAACGAATTTTTCTCGCTGCTTTTGCATCTCGGATACTTTCTTTTTACCCATTGCACGACGCAGCAGATCGGCTTGTCCTAGAGAATATCCTGCCATATCTTGAGCAATTTTCATGATTTGCTCTTGATAAACCATAATTCCATAGGTTTCATTAAGTACGGGTTCTAAAACAGAGTGTGGATAATCGATATTTTCCCTACCGTGTTTGCGGTCAATAAATTTAGGAATGAGTTTCGCATCCAATGGTCCTGGTCGATAAAGTGCTAAAATTGAAGATATATCTTCTATATTGGAAGGTTTTAAATCTCGCACTATCTGACGCATTCCGGAAGATTCTAATTGAAAAACTCCCTCTAACTCACCTGCTTCTAAAAGTTCGTAGGTTTTTTTCACATCTTTCGGTAAGGTGTTAAACTCACCTTTCGCTAATATCTTTTGCGCTTTTCTTTCTTGACTGGTGATATCATATGGGTCAATTTTAAACCCTTGGTGTTCATGAATCAAATCAATGGTTTTCTGAATCATAGTCAAGTTTCTTAATCCCAGAAAATCCATTTTTAATAATCCTAGTGCTTCTATGTCCTCCATGAAATACTGGGTAATCACAGAACCATCGTTATTTCTTTGCAATGGCACAATTTCATCTAAAGGGTCAGCAGAAATCACTACACCTGCTGCATGAACACCATAGGTTTTGTTCGTCCCCTCAATTCGGATTGCCATATCAATCCAATGGCGAACTCTCGGATCGTTGTCATATTTTTCTTTAAACTCTGGTGCTGGTGTTGCATCGGAAATCATCACCGCAAGTTTCGTTGGCTTACCGCGTGAAACAGGAATTAATTTCGCCATTTTGTCAGACTCCCCGTAGGAAATGTTTAACACTCGGGCGACATCTTTTAAAACCGCTTTGGAAGTCAATCGGTTAAAGGTAATAATTTGGGCAACTCTTTCTTTCCCATATTTTGCATTTACATAATCAATGACTGCATCTCGTTTTTCAATACAGAAATCTGTGTCGATATCAGGCATTGATTTTCGTTCTGGATTAAGAAATCTTTCAAAAAGTAGTCCATGATGTACGGGATCTATGTTGGTAATTTGCATGGTATAAGCAACCAAAGAACCCGCTGCGGAACCCCTACCTGGTCCTACAGCAATATCATTATCTCTAGCAAATTTGATGTAGTCCCACACAACTAAAAAGTAGGTGGAAAACCCCATCTGTTGAATCATTTTCAGTTCATATTCTAGTCGTTCTTTATAAACTGGTTCCACTTCCGAGCGGGATTTACGATTTAATCTTTCTAGAAGTCCCTGCCAAGCCACTTCTTCTACATATGTATCAGCAGTGTGACCAGATGGGATAGGATAGTTGGGAATGCGAGGCTCACCCATGATTTGGTAAGGCTCAACTTTATCTGCAACTTCTACTGTAGTGGCGATCGCTTCGGAAATCACATCATCTGGCAAATGGTCGCGAAATAGCTGCTTCATTTCTTCAGCGGATTTGAGATACTCAGTCCCGCTATAACGCATCCGATTATCTTCAGAAATTAATTTACCCGTTTGAATACACAGCAAAGCATCGTGCGCTTCAACGTCGTAACAAGAAATAAAATGCGAGTCGTTTGTCGCAATAATTTTAATATTTAACTCCCGCGCAATTTTCCCGATTTCCACATTAACAATGCGGTCTTCCTGGGAGCCATGATCCTGAATTTCTAAATAATAGTCATCACCAAAGACTTCTTTATACCACAACGCAACTTTACGGGCAGCATCTGGTCTATGACTGAGAATTGCTTGAGGAATTTCTCCGCCCAAACAAGCACTGGTGACAATCAAGCCTTCATGATATTCTTTTAATAGTTCCTTATTGACGCAAGGACGAGAAAAAATACCTTTACCCTGTACACCAATAAGGTGAGAAGTTGTTGTGATTTTAACTAAATTTTTGTAACCTTTGGTATTTTTAGCTAAAACAACTTGATGATAGCGGGGACGACGTTCTTGTTTTGTAATATCGCCGTTTATAACATACATTTCGTTGCCGATAATTGGCTTGATATTATTACTACGGCAAATTTTGATCAGCTCGATAGCACCATACATGACACCGTGATCGGTGAGTGCGATCGCCTTCATCCCCAAAGCGATCGCGCGATCGACTAAATCCGGCAGTTGACTCGCGCCATCAAGCAGACTGTAATCACTGTGAATGTGGAGAGGTACGAAGGACATATGCGTTTCCAACCGACTGCCAAAAACAGAAACGTTTACCACATTAACTCATTTGTCCCCAATCGCGATTATCTTGTCCGAAAATTTTAACTACCGACGTGATGTTAAATTTTAAACACTTATATATATTTAACAATGAACGAACCGAAAACAGAGAACACTCGTCGTCCCCTGTGGCGGCGTCTCCCACTGGCCTTGCAAATTGCGATCGCCCTTGTTCTCGCCGTCGCATTAGGAGTTGCATTAGGTGCGGGAAATCCCAGCCCAGCCAATAAAGCTTTTATCGAAAACTTAGCCATTCCCGCCGAGTTGGTACTCAAAGCCCTCCGTGCCCTAGCCACGCCGTTGATTTTCGTAGCAGTATTGCACACCTTAATGACAACCCACATCCCTGGAACAGCGGGACGGCAGTTAGCAATGCTGCTGATTACCAACACGACAGTCGCTATTCTCATTGGACTTTTGGTTGCAAACGTCCTACGCCCTGGAAGTTGGGGACGTATAGCGCTCCCTGGAAGTATAGACACAACTCATCAAACTTTCGATCCTTGGGGACTCGTGAAAGACTCCATCCCAGAAGCTATTCTCAAGCCACTGGTAGATAATAATGTTATCCAACTAATTATTGTTGCTCTTTCCTTCGGTATCGTCCTTCGTGCCATCAAATCAGAACAAGTAGCCCAAGGTAACACAGGATACCAATCCATCGAACAAGTCATCGGCATTCTATTTGAAGCCGTAATCCGTATCCTCAATTGGGTAATTGCTTTAGTACCGCTAGCAGTCTTCGGAATTGTCTCTAAAACTGTTGCTGAAATAGGCTTTGCACCATTTCAATCTTTAGGCGCATTTATTATCGCAGTGGTATTAGGGTTAGTGTTACAAGCTTGCTACTACCTGACGAGAGTGAGACTTGGTTCTTGGGTGAAACCATTAGACTTTCTGCGCGGTGGTTCAGATGCCTTTTTTACAGCTTTCTCCACCGACTCCTCAACAGCAACAATGCCCGTCACATTTCAGATTTTACAGACAAAAATCGGCTTACGAGAATCATCAGCTTCTTTGGGGGCATTAGTTGGAACAAATTTCAACAACGATGGTACAGCCCTTTATGAGGCAATGTCTGCATTATTTATTTCTCAAGTACTGGGGCTGCATCTGAATTTAGGACAGCAGTTAATTGTCGTCCTCACATCGATTTTCGCGTCAGTAGGTGCAGCAGGAATTCCAGAAGCCGGGTTAGTGACGATGACGCTCGTGTTCACTTCCGTTGGTTTGCCCACACAATATATCGCTTTGCTAATCACTGTGGACTGGTTTCTAGACCGCTGCCGCACTGTCATCAATGTTATGGGAGATATGACTGTTAGTGCTTTAATTGACGGCAAAATACCTCATTCTCTTATGAATTCTGATGAGGTCCTTTAGCATCACTTTCTCTCAGCCAACACCTTCTGAGCAGTTCAACTCTATGGGCATACAAAAAGCGCCGGGGATTCCATATCAATTTAGTCTGATAGCTAAATAAAGGCTGGTTCAGATACTGCAAGAGAGGAAATTTAATTTTGTTGTATTTAGGAGTCATACGAGGAAAAAATATGATAAAACAGTTGCCGCAGTGGTCAATATCTTGTAGAAAATATGCCACTACTATTTCCCTAGTTAAACCTTACACACTATAAATTCAATTGCCCTTGTGGCAATTGCGGAAACTATGTTCAAATTGCTCCCATTTGTATCTTTCAACATTCGTTATAGCTTTTCCGGAAAACTACGGATTTGCATAAAACAGGCAATTCTTAGGAATTGCTTAGCCTCGAAACAAGACTTCCGATTTCGTTGAAGGTTCCTCAAATCATAAGGAATTTCTTAGCTTCTCTTTTTAAAGGGAGCCAGTGCCTGGGTTTGATTCCCACTCGATATTGAATTTCAGAGAATACTGCATCGTACTCAAGCTCTCCTAGCTTGAGCGCGACGTAACAGTTCAGCAACGAGCGGACCCTTCTTTTGGGAATAGGTTAGCAATGTCTTTATTCCGCTTTGAATTAATTCTTGCTTATGTTGTCCATATTGATTGGTTACCTCCGGATGGATGCGCAGAAAATCCCTGAGCAGCAAATTATTAGTCCATAATTCACTACCCCACTGCACTAAGTGAACATTAAACGCTTGAGGATGACGACGGCGAAAATATAACCGCCCTGAGATGCCAGCTTCACCCAAATACTCGTAGCCAAGAGTCTGGAGAATACTGGTGCTTTCAGTGGTCTTTTTAAGCATCTGTAATCCAATCAGGATATCAATGATCGGCTTAGCGGATAAAGCAGGAACGGCAGTGCTGCCGATATGCTGGATATCCAGTATGTGTTCAGTGAGTAACTCTTGTAAACGCTGTTTTTCTTGATGAAAAAGATGAGGCTAATGAGGCTGATAAGGAACGACGGTAATCGACTCATTTATCTCCATACAGTGCTTCAGCCCTTGATTAGTCCGAGTTTTGCTTCCACTTGTTGTCGGCTGCTTTGTTGGTAGAACTTGATGATGTCAACTACGTCCCTACTTGCTAGGGAAAGAAACTGGGCAAAGTCATCGAACTGAATTAAGACCAATGTAATAAACTTCTGAGCCATCCTTAACCGCGAAGACACGCTCAGGCTTATTGTGAATTTTTTCTCTAATGTCTTCAATGCCTGCTGGTAAAATATCTACACCTAATTGGTAAACATCACCTTCAATCTTGCTAAAAATAGCTGCGGTTTCCTGAGGCTGATTGTTGTCAGGAACAGCCTCGTAGGTATTAGAGGCAGAAACAGAAGGGTTAATCAAAACTCGTTGGTAAAGCATTGAATTACTCAGTTTGAATTGGGACAGTCTACAAGGAAACCAATCGAATGGAAACCACACCAGGTCCTTGCCGAGACGTTGAGAAGAGCGATGCACCCCGCTCTGTGATCTCATATTCATAAGACTATTTTACAATAAGACTTGATACAAATTTGACCGAAGAAAGGCAGAGAGCAGATGGCAAAAGGCAGAAGGAAAGAGATCTAAAGGTTTGCCCTCTGCCACTGGGTTTCAAGCCCCTAAATTCATTTATGAAAAACAAAGGAAATATGTATTTCGCAGCGCTACGCCAGAGCGAAATACTGCGTCCAAGTTAAATCTCCTAACTTTAGTTACGGGGATACATAGCTGCCCTCTGCCGACTACCGTCACGCCTTCTTAAGCTTATGCCAACTCTACTTACGGAGCGCGAACAGGAAGTCCTCAAGCTGATGCTAAAAGGTCGTTCTGATATTGACATTGCTAACTCATTGTCTACAACAGTGAGAACTGTCCATACCCATTGGCACAAAATTGTGAATAAGCTAGGCAAATTGTGATACCATTTCACGAAAATTCTGATACAATTCACTCCCCCTGCTTCCCCTGCCT
>JAQYWP010000503.1 GCA_029379285.1 Rhizonema sp. PD38 | reverse complement strand
ATATAATCACGTATTTAGTAGAACTTACGCACTGACAGAAAATACCAAATATGAGGTATGAATTTCCGGAATGAAAACTTAATTTTTCAATGATATTTTAGCGATTGCTACCCATCTGAAGGTTATTGTCAAAAGCCTGAAACGATAAAATTCCTTTGTTCAACATGAGCTCTCATTTGTAAAGTGCGTAAGTCCTATTTATGTCAGAAAAAGGTCTCCGGAAGCAAGTAAATATCTCTAAGCTAATTCTTCTGGCTTTGATGTGGATACAATCTGATGAGGATAGCCAAAATCAGTTGACTATTGACTACTCATCCCCTTTGCGAGTAGAAAATCTAATCTGGCTGGGGGAAACTTATGTTGGTGAGGATGTTGAGCATTTTTGTGATGTTTCCAATACTGTCAGGATAGGCGTATGGGGAGAGATTCTAGAATTGAAGTTAGTAGACTTAATTGCTGATTTACCAACTTGTTTGCATGATGCGTTATGGTATGCACTGCTGGCAATTAATATGATGCTAGTGGATAACGAACTAGACGGGGTGTACGTACATCCACAAGATAGATATTTTGCACGGTTGATCGCGCTTGAGAGTTTGGCAGATAGTAGTAATTCTTATTTAACAAAAGGTCATCCTTATTTAGATTTTCCTTTATCGTTAGAAGAAGCTAAATCTCTACTACCAGTTGGTAAAAGGCAAGAGCTAGAAGTCGAGCTAGAAAAATTTATTATTGACACTTATGAAGACGATTTTGAAGACGATGCACCGGATATTAGTCAATTTTCACCCATCTATTTGAAAGAGATTCTAAAAGACTTTTTTGCTGATTCTGACTGGCGAGGCGATATTAACCTTGAGGCAGTTGCACAACTGCAAGAAAAGTATGGATCCGAGTATTCAGAAGGTGCGTTTTCTCCTCAAACTAGAGGTCATGAACGTTGGGGAAAAACACTTGTTTTCCTTAAACAGTTTATCGGTCTAGATTCCAGTTTTATAGACGACCAGAGCGATTTATTTCTTGATGAATCTGAGGAAAGTGATTTACCTGAATACTTTCGTATTAAGTCCCATTTAGCGCATTGGCAAGACCGAACATTTGTCCTATCTCGGTTGGTACATACCTTAGTTTATTTCTTGCTGTCAGGTGAAAATTATCATCCCAGTCATATGTCAGATTTAATGCGTATCCCAGCTTCAGATCGGGTGATATCCAGTTTGCAAGCTTGTTTGGGTGTAGCTGCTTATAGGAGTGGTTACTATATGGCTGTTTATAATATTCCTGAATCAGAATTCGGTCGAAACTGGCTTTTAGATAAAGCTTTCCCTAACCTGCGTGATTTTTATCAAACAGGTCGGTTGGGTGGAAAGCAATAATTGATATTTTACTGTTAGTTTACAAAGAAAAATTACCTCTCTTTACGAAAGAAGAGAGGCAAGACTTTGAGCGGAGTGTTGAAAAAAGTACTAGAAACTGATTACGAGAACAGTGATAATTGTTCCATCTGAAGAGAATTCAGGATTTGCTTGCATAACTGTACGTTTGCAGTACATTAGGTTTTGATAATTTTGATAATTCTGGTAGCTACCCCTGTAGGGTTATTTGAATTGAGAAAAGCATTTCTATCAACCATTTCGATATAGGTATTATGGATTTGTAACCATCCTTTAAATGTTGTGTATTTGCGATTGAAGAAGACTGATTCGGGTACAACTGAAACTAATACTCCACCCGCTCCAAGTAGTTTCCAAGCATGATAGATATGTTCGACAAGTTCACAGAATGGAGGGTTCATGACGCAGGCATTGTATAAATGACTGGGATTAAACTCTAGTCCAAAATTTCTTGCACTTTTTGGAGGGTTTGTCCCTTTTGAGAAATCCTATAAAGCGCTTCAACCTGCGATTTATGAGATATACTGCGTAATGTTGATGGAATATTTCCTACTTCCCACATTTGTGCGATCGCAAATAACCAAGACTGGATAATCTCAAGTTCAATACCTTCTTGAATTATCCCTTGAGCGATAGTTTTACGGCGCTTTGTTGCACGCATATTTCCAATAGCTGGGTTTTTCTTATTGTCAATATTTGACTGCATTGAAGCTGCTAACTTGCGGAGAGCTTCCGCCTTTTCTAAGTTAGGGATATTGAAAATATCTTGGGGTGAATTATCTTCGTTGTAGGACAGATTCAGTAGGGATAGTTGCATGGTTTGATTCCTTTAAATCTTTGACGGCGCATTCAAGAATTAGGGAGGTTGGCACACTCCAACTTTTCACCTCCCAACAAGTAGCTAATCGTTCGGCGGGACGGATAATAGTGGTAGTGCATTTGTTTTTACGTACAAGCCAATGATTGAATTGATTCGTAAAAAGCCTATCCCGAATCACTTTTTTGGGTAAGCGTTAGTTTTTTGTAGTGGTCTTTTTAGGAAAGCTGGTGTTTTTTTAGATTTGAGATTGTCGATTTGTGAATACTGAACTGAGGATTTACCTCAATTAGTAAGTAAACGTAGTTGAGCATTATTTCCATCTCAATAAGGCGATCGCCCCCAAACAAGAGGCAATCGCTTTTGTATCAGTTGCTAGTATTGAACAGCGAAGTCCGTAAACTCTTTTGCTTCACTTCTATCTGACTAGATGCGGGTCTGGCAGACTTAGCCCAAGACTGCATCCGCTCGACAGCAGCAGAATCTTGCACAGCGAGAGGCGTTATGCTACTTGCGGCGGCTGTTAAATCTGCCAATGTGACTCGTTGCGGTCTACCCTGATCAAACGCGAGTAGTGCTGCTTCTGATGCCAGAGTTTCTAGTTCTGCACCTGAAAACTTAGGAGTACTGGATGCAATAGTCTCCAAATATTCCTGCTGTACTCTAATGCCAAATCTCTGCAAATGAATCTTGAGGATTTGAAGACGCTCTGGCTCAGTAGGCAGATCAACAAAGAAGTTCTCATCAAAGCGACCTTTACGTTTGAACTCGACAGGCAGTGCTGTGGGGTCGTTACAGGTTGCCACTACAAACACACCCACAGTACACTCAGACATGAAGGTGAGGATATTTCCAAGAATCCTTTGTGAGACTCCAGAAGTATCGCCATTGCCCGATAAAGCTTTTTCAACTTCATCTAACCACAAAATGCACGGTGCAATGATAGAAGCCGTCTTGAGTGCGCGGCGAACGTTACCTTCAGATTCACCAACAAGGCTACCTAGCATAGAGGCAATATCTAACTGTAACAGTGGCAAGTTAAGTATTGTGGCGATATTTTTGGCGAGCAAAGTTTTTCCTGTACCGGGTGGACCGGCTAGCAACACACCTTTTGGCTGTGGCAAGTTCAATACCCTTGCTTGTTGTGTGAATAGGCGACGGCGGCGTTCTAGCCATTCTCGTAGTAGGTCTAAGCCACCGAATGGATGGGACGCTGGTTTGCCCAATTCGATACCCATTTGAGAAAGTAGCCGGGTTTTGTACTCGACGACACTAGGGATAATCCCAGAATCTATTACTATGCCGTTATTTGTAAAAGTCTCTTTGAGAGTTAACCTGAGAAAGTCGCTGATTTCTTCCAAGGTCAGACCTAGCGATGCACGAGCAAGACTTTCCTTTTCTTCATGAGCCAGTAGAATTGTGAATGGAATTTCTTGTTCTTGGGCAGACTCTTTCAAATACTGTAAGTAGGATTCGAGATGTTCTTGAATCTGGTCAATATTTGGTAAGGGTACTTCACAGAACGGAATTAATCTCACCAAGGACTCATGTAACTGAATATGCTGACCTAGTAGCACAATGCGTTTATCGCTTGGCTTAAGTCGATGGTACAAATTTTTCACCCTCGAGAGTATTTCCCAACTTAACTGCGGAGAATTCTTACCGATAAATGGATGTACATCTCCAAGAATAAATACGCCAGATCTATCAAAGCTATTTATATAATCGAAGACATACAACAGAGGATCTGCGTGAGGAGGCTTTTTGTACTCTGGCACTGGCTTGAAAACCAGTCCCCCATCAAGAGCAATCTGACATTCTTCCAAACCAGCAACACCCAAATTCCAAAAGTATGTGGGATACTTTAGTTGTTCTCTGGTTTCTTTCGTTAACCACTGTACTATTGTGGCTTCTTCAGGACTCAAGACATCAACAGCAACGATGGGAATTTGAGAATCAAGTGTGGAGATTAGATTAGATAACTTCATGATTTTGATAAGGTAAAGGAGAAAGTTGGTCGTGAGTCGTAACAAGGTTTACGACGACTTCATAAACCGGGGAACAAGTTTTGTCCCCCTAGGAATCATCAAATTACTGGCGTAGCCTTTGCTGATGGTTTGAAGTAGTATGGTGCTGCTGAGCAACTGGAGTGTAGGTGCGATCGCCCTCTACTACACCGAGAGCCTCTTCAAAAGGTTGAGTAGCTTCCAGACAACTTAAACCTTCAAATCCAAGAGCCTCAACTTTTACTTCACCTGTGGAACTATCAAAATGAATTAGTATCGCTTTTTCCATTGATTTATCTCCGAACATACTGTTGCTGTTGGTGTGCTGCGAAAGTTAGACGCAAGGTATGCACATTACCGTTGGTTTCTTCGCTAATGTGGCATTCACCGAATTTTGAGCGCAGTTCAATAGCCTTAGCTTGAACCATCCGTTTTCCGTAAGCTTGCATCAAGGTATGTGTAAAGAAGTTCTGCCCAAGGCGTCTTACAGTTTCATAAGGATCGTGAATTGCTTCATAATTGCCTTGAGAAGCATTGAGTTTGAATCCTATATCTGCGCGAAGGCTCAAACTATCACCAGGGACAATAATCTCAGCGCTTTGCCCTTGCGAACTCCCATAGTATCCTCTCAAAGGATGAGGCTGTTCATAAATTTGCACTGTCAATTTTAAGTCTTGCAAGGCTTGAACTAGACAGTCGCGATTAATCAATTTTGTTGTAACTATTGAAAAATGTGACACAATGTTATTTCCTAGTAGTTTAGACTGGTAAAGTTTGGTGGCGATACCCTGTATTGAATTAGGGCATCGCATTTTTAAGCTCACCTGAACTTGAAGTTCATGACAGTGGCTTTAGTTAGACCAACTTCACCACTGGTCAATTTCTGAAGATTAGATTGTTCCTCTAGCAGTTTTGCCTTGATTTCATCCATCTTCTGCTGCAATTCAGAACGACCATCTTCATTCAGTTTCTTAGCATCGACAGAAGCATTGTCAAGAACATCTTCCAAATACGCCATCATTTGCTGGAGACTATTTCCAGCTTCAGGAGCAGCATTAGACAGCAAAACCTGAACTTTCTTCAGATGCTTTTCTATCTTTTTCTTGAAAACTACAGGCTTGCGCCCTGGTTCCCATTTGCTCAAATCATCCAAGAGTTGGGCTGCTAATGCTTCTCCGCCTGCGATCGCTGATTCCATCAATCGTTGTTCTAGGTTGGAATCATACTGTTGAATGAACCGAGTAATTTGTTGGAGACATTCAGCTTCTTGTTGCGACAACTGTTCGGACAAAGCTGGAATGATTACAGGGCGACCAATAATGACTTGTAAATAATCCTCTAGTTCATTTAGCGGTGGAAAAGCTGCCATCAAGTTAGCTTTAACTTCTTCTTGCTTTAAGACTGAAAGCTGCCAAGTGTTCAACGAGAGGAATTGCTCAATGCGTTGTTGATAATCTGCACAGCCACTATCGTACTCGTCTTTTAACTGAGCGCGAAGATTAGGGGTGAATACATCTCGAATTTCTAACAATTGATTCCAAACCAAAGGCGCTAACTCAATTGGGCAAATCCACTCGCCGTTATCGTTGGACATCCACTCTTGCACTGAAGCAATCTCTTCCCGCAGTAGGCTTGCTTTCTCGTCCAAAGCTTTAAAAACTTTGATTCCTTTCAAAGCGACTTCGGAAGTTTTTACTTTCACTAAATCTGATTTTTGTTCGCCCTCAGATTTTAAAACATCTGCCCATTTTGGAGCATTACTTTTTGTTGTTTTCTTCAAGCGAATTTGAAATCTAATACGAGTTTTGTTTAATTTAGAGAGGTTGTAACGTTCGACTGAAGCATCTTTTAAGAAGTTCTCATTTTTGTTAGTTACAATTGTTTGTACCATAGTTTTTCAGTTCTCAAAAAACCTATCTAGAATTTACTAGATAAATATGCATTAGCTTTTGTGGTGGTCTTTCT
Organism: Rhizonema sp. PD38; assembly: GCA_029379285.1. Classification (GTDB taxonomy): domain Bacteria; phylum Cyanobacteriota; class Cyanobacteriia; order Cyanobacteriales; family Nostocaceae; genus Rhizonema. The sequence continues at coordinate 269 of JAQYWP010000503.1, read as the reverse complement.
AAGGAAAGTGGTATTTTTTGAGGTGATTAATGCAGGTGTATAAGCTATGCTCAACATTTTTTATCCAACAGAATTCAGGAGTCAGTCATCAGAATTCAGACAGAATATATTCGTTGCACTCGTAGGAGCGGGAGCGCATGAATGTTGACTCTTAACAAGCAGGCATTATTAAAAGTGGTGGTTTTTAAGTATAACTACTTATTGTAATATTTATGTATCGGCTCAATAAATCGGGGGTAGTGGTAACTGTGAGCGGGGAAGTGCCCTTA
>JAQYWP010000502.1 GCA_029379285.1 Rhizonema sp. PD38 | reverse complement strand
GTGTCACATTGTTTACCAAGCGTGATACGACTTCGTGCATATCCCGTTCGCCGTCTCGTCCCACGTAATCCACGTTGACATCAAGGATGTGTGCGCCTTCCTTTACCTGGCTTCTAGCCATCGACACCAATCCATTCCAGTCTTCTGCGTTCAGCAGTTCGCGACATTTCTTAGAACCACTGGCGTTCAACCGTTCCCCGACAATTAAGAAAGAGTTGTCTTGATCATAAAGTTGAGTACTGTAAATCGATGCGGCTGCTGGTTCTATTTCCGGATGTCTGACTTTTGGCTTCAACTCTTTGGCAATTTCTGCTAATTGTTGAATGTGTTCCGGAGATGTCCCACAGCAACCCCCAATCACTTGGACACCTAGATCTTCAACAAAATGCATTAATGACATCCGCAATTCTACTGGTGTCAGCTTATAAAAAGCTTGACCACCAACATTTTCCGGTAACCCCGCATTGGGAATACAGGAAACGACAAAAGGTGAATGTTCTGAAAGATACTTAATATGTGGTTTCATCAAGTCTGGACCGGTGGCACAGTTCAAACCGAGAATGTCTATTGGGAAATGTTCTAAAATGGTCAGAACTGCGCTGATTTCTGTCCCTACCAGCATTGTCCCCATAGTTTCCATTGTCACAGAAACCATTAGAGGACACCGTTCGCCTTTTTTGGCAAACACCTCTTCAATCCCATTCAACGCCGCTTTGATTTGCAGCACATCCTGGCAAGTCTCGACAATGAATAAATCTACTCCACCATCAAACAACGCTTCTGCTTGTTCGGCAAAAGTCGCTTTCATGGTGTCGAAGTCGATATGTCCCAAAGTTGGTAATTTAGTAGTAGGACCGATCGAACCAGCCACAAACCTAGGTTTTTCGGGAGTCGAAAATTCCGCAGCCACCCGTTTTGCTAGTTCTGCTGCTGTTTTGTTCAAGTCGTATGCTTTGTCTGCTAAGTCATATTCTGCTAGGACTATCGACATACCACCAAAAGTGTCAGTCTCAATCACATCCGCACCCGCAGCCAAAAAGTCCCGGTGAACTTTCTCCACTGCTTCTGGCTTAGTGTAAACGAGGTACTCATTACAACCTTCGTATTGAGGGCCACCAAAGTCCTCTGCTGTTAGGTTTTGCTTTTGCAAGTTGGTTCCCATCGCACCGTCAAAGACGATTACAGGGCGATTTGGACTGTGCAGGCGTTCTAGAAATGAATGTTTCATCTTTAGCCTATGTTCAGGATTGGATCGGTCGTCAAATGTACGACTTACATTTATTTTCCAAAATTTTTCGCATTTCGGAAGGATCGAATTTAATCAAAGATGTAAAAAGATTGTGTAAATCGGCTCGTGGTACTTGCCCGCTTAATTACTGAGAAGGTAGTTATAAAAAAAGAGCTATAAGAGCGAAGCTCTCCTGTTTCGGTTATAAACAGTACGTTCATACATCCTTGAACCTTAGAAAAGTTCTACTCAAAGAGCGGCTACTTTTCGTGCGCGAGTCAGCAGAAACTCGAGAGCTTTAACAGAACTAGCGATAATTTCACAAAAAATTTACCATCACTGTATGATCTTGATAGCGGGAGCTAAAAGCTACTGAGTATAAGCCTAAGGTTGAGTACGAGCCTGAATATTGTCTATCCTTAGGTGCTAGACTATATTTTAAGGTTAAGCTAATTATTTTTCCTTTTGACTTAAGTCGATGTACAGAGGTCAAGAATCAGCTATTTTGACACAATAAGAAAGTAGTAAAATATTTTTTTCGGAAAGTTTCGTAAGAAATGTGGTTTTACTTAGAGCAGGTAGGATAACTTTGTATAACGGATTGACTTTTTATGATGTTTACCTTGAATTTGCAGCTTAATAAAACTGGACGCTGTAGTGGAGTTATAAAATGAGCAAAAGAAAATTCCTCTTTGTCGCACTACCGCCAACTCTTACTGGGGTAATCAGTGTAGAGCATGTCAAACCCGCCCAAGCCCATCAGGTTATAGAAAACCATTCAACTAAAAGTGTACAAGCACTTCAATATGTTTCCAGCAGTGGTGAACAGGGTTTTGCGAGCGTAATGATTGCCATGGGCTGTATCTTAGCCTTGGTCTCAAGTGTAAATGTCCTCTCTAAAGCTTTGAACCTGCACCATCCTTCCTCAAAAGCCTCAGACTCGCAGCACACGAGAAGAAATGAGCAGTCTCAGGTTGCTGAAAAGTATACCACCGCTGATGTCAAACAGAATATTCCGGCAACATTTATTGAACAAGCTTATATTTCCTATAAGCTTGGAGATACTCAAAGAGCGATTGCTGAATTTGACCATGCAATTTTGGTTAATCCCCAAGATGCTTACGCCTATACTGAACGCGCTAACTTTCGCCGCAGTAAGTTAGAAGATAGGTTGGGCGCACTCGAAGACTATACCCAAGCTATTAGCATTCATCCGGAAAACCCTCTGTTATATGTTTGGCGCAGTCAGCTTTACTATGAAATAGGGGATAAATTAAAAGCAATGACAGATCACAACACAGCTATTCGTCTTGCTCCGGAAGATACAATGTATCACCTTTTTCCAACCAAAGCCAATGCAGGAAGACGCTGAGCAAACATTGGGCAATCAAACCTAAGTAATATTTAGCAAATTGTCTCCTCCTGATATATAAGTGATTTTGCTAAAATACTACGCTTACGTATCTTAAGGTGAGTTACATTCCGTTAACGCACCCTTTTTTATGTATGATCGCTTTATCTAAAAAATCTCTATAACATAGTTGAAATAGTGTTTCATGAGATCACGGAGTTCAGGAGAAAGCGAATAACCCCAGGCGCGAAACGGGGGATGTTGAATAAAAGTGCGGATGGACTATCCGGAACTTAAACAGCTTGTGCTGTTTGAAACGCCTATTGTTGAATCGCCAACGATTAAAAGGAGAAAACACCGACTCACATAAGCGCTGTAAGTCTTGCTTTTATTTTTAAAAATAAAATTATGTTACCCGACGACATGGATTAGTCTTGAGGGAAAATTGTACGGGTATGAAAGAACTGCATATTAAATATTTGAGAGCAACTCATCCTTCTAAAGGCAGATTATAAAAACTTTTCTATCAAATTTCTCTAAAAAGGACAAATAACAGGAAAAATACTGTAAGTGTTATTACACTACTTTAATAAAAAATTCGCCCAGCATTTCGGTAATAAGTGTAATTACTGAAGTTCTGCGGGAGGACATAACTGATATGGCTTTAGGCAGGAAACAGGGATGCAATTATTTAGGTTGGTTGGTAGTTTTGGGGTTGCAAGGAGCGATCGCATCCATAGGAAATTGCGTTTTTGCCCAAGTTGCACCAGATGTCACTCTACATCTGAACTCTGTGGTGAGGAGCAATGGGAAAAATTTCACGATCTTTGGGCGAGGCGGCTTACCTCCCATTACGGTTCGGAATCGCGAATTTACTCGTTAAGGCAGGTAGGGGGAGCTTTCTTGAGTAGAGGTGCAGTTCGGGAAAGAACTAATTGTCCAATAACTCTTTCTTCCCCTGCCTCCCCTGCTAAGACGTACCATATTGGCTTATACCATTTAACGAAATGACTGATACAAATTTTTTCACCCCTGCTCCCCTGCTCCCCTGCTGCCTATTTGTATCAACCTTAAAGTGAAACGGTATTACATCCCAGCCCAGAGCAAACCCTCAGTATTAATATTTGTATTTTTGGATACTCAAAGACTAAGTATGAGTAGTAGCGAGAATCACAGGGTGACAGAACATCGCCTTAGCAAAACATCAGTCCCAATACACTCTCAGTCAAAAGCTTTGGAAATTGTACCTGAAGAGGACTGGTTACTCAACAACAAAAGGGAAGTTGTCCTGATCGCCCAGTCTGCTCACACTGTATATTCATCTTCCTCTCTTGGATCTAGTTGCTATGCTCAATAACAGGTTACTGAATATCTATGACTGCTGGCGATCGCCAAGCTTACTCACACTCGCCCTGATGTTCATCATCCAGCAACCGTTGTCAGCGCAAACAGTGACGGCTGATACTGGGTTGCAAAAACAAGAAGTCGTAGTCGATGGGAGGGAAAAATCTCCTCTGTTACATACAACTCCAGCTTCCCTACAGACATCTTTGGACACAACTCCTCATCAATTCCAGCCAATTGAAATCGGACAAACCCAACGAGCATCAGATATTTTCCGGATATCTGAACAAAATCCTCCCCTACCAGCAGCACCAAGAGAAACTGAAACAGCACAAACCCAACCACAAACACCACCAGATATCTTCCGCCCACCTGTACAAAGCCCTCCCATTGCACCAGAAAAACCCCAACAGCTTCCACCACCAGAAAAGCTATTGCCCATACCCCCACCTTCTCCCACTCCTGAGCCAGCTCCAAGTGGGTTTTCCGGAACGATTTTTATTTCTCGCTTTAATGTGGTAGGCAGTTCTGTTTTTAGTCGGAAAGATTTCGAGAAAGTCACCGATAAATTTGCTCATAGACAGATTACCTTTGCTGAACTTCTACAAGCTTCGGAAGCAATTACCCAACTTTACCGCGATAACGGTTACATTACCTCCGGGGCTTTTCTTCCAGCTAACCAAACACTGAATCCCAAAGGCAGTACTGTCAACATTCAAGTCGTAGAAGGTGGCTTGGAAGGTATTCAAGTGAGCGGTTTGAAAAGGCTGAACACAGGCTATATCCGCAGCCGTTTAGCGATCGCCACTCACAAACCTCTGAACGTGAAAAGGCTGCTCAAAGCACTGCAACTACTCCAGTTGAACCCGTTGATTAAGAATATTTCTGCGGAACTTGCTGCAGGAACCTCCCCCGGTACCAGCGTGCTTGATGTCAGGGTGGCAGAGGCAAAGACATTTAATTTTCAACTGAGCTTAGACAACAATCGCATTCCAAGTATCGGTAGCTTTGATCGCCAAATCCAAATCAATCAAGCTAACCTCACGGGATTAGGAGATGCTTTAAGTATTGCCTACGCCAACACCGATGGTAGCAACAACGTTGATTTTAACTATATTTTGCCAATCAACGCGCACAATGGAACTATAGCATTTGGCTATAACTATACAGACAGCGTAGTTATTGAAAAACCGTTCAACATTTTAGATATCAGAGGCATTTTACAAGACTTCTCTTTAACCCTACGTCAACCAGTCGTGCAAACCCCTACAGAGGAATTTGCGGTTGGGCTCACCGCAAATCGGCGGGAAAGTGACGTTGGCTTTTTGGAATCACTGCTAGGCACACGATTTCCGTTCACTGACGAACCAGGCTCTGATAGAAATGGAAATACTCGCCTATCAATACTGCGGTTTTTTCAAGAATGGACTAAACGTAATAGCAAAGAAGTCCTTGCAGCGCGATCGCAATTTAGCTTTGGTATAGACGCCTTTAATTCTACCAATAACCCAAGACCTCCAGATGGTAACTTTTATTCCTGGCAAGGACAAGCTCAGTGGGTGCGCTTACTGGCTCCAGATACTTTACTATTAATTCGTGCAGATGCTCAATTAGCTGACAGAGCGTTGGTGCCTTTAGAACAGTTTGGAGTGGGAGGTGTACGTACAGTCAGAGGCTATCGTCAAGACTTTTTGTTAACAGATAATGCCTTTTTAACTTCTCTAGAATTTAGGTATCCGATTTTACGTATACCTGATGTCAATGGAGTTCTCCAAATTACACCATTTGTAGATTATGGCATTGGCTGGAGTAGTTCTGGCAGGAGGAATCTACCAAATAATAGTCTAACGTCGGTAGGACTAGGATTACAGTGGCAAAGCGATAGGTTAAGTGCCAGATTTGACTGGGGTATTCCTCTAGTTGATGTTAGAAGAGGGAACACTCAACAAGAACAAGGTTTGTATTTTTCCCTGGTTTACACTCAACCATTGTAGTTTTGAGAATTGGTAATACCGAAAGATTCTATGTTCTCCACCTTCTCTTTCTCTCCCTATCCGTGTATCTTCAATATCAGCTATGTATAAACTTGCCTTTCTCGTTGCACTGACACAATTTGCCACAGCTACAAGTCCAATGGCGTTCTCCGGTGACACAGCAAACTATCCTCAGAGTCTCTTGAGGCAATATATCGCGGCTCTACAGGTGGTTACACAACCAAGTGATGCTAGACAACTCTTACAGCAAGGCTTGAGACTCTATCAAGCAGAACAGTTCTCCCAAGCTGAGTCTGTTTTCCAACAAGCGGTGGCGGCATTTAAAACCCAAGGCGATGTGCTGAATCAAGCTTTAGCATTGAACTATGTTGCCTTAACAACAAAGCAAGAGGGACATTTACCGCAAGCAAGTAAAGCGATCTTAGAGAGTTTAGCGATACTACAAAACAATCATTCTAATTCTAAAGAATTTCGATCACTTCTCGCTCAGGCGTTGAATACTCAAGGTCAGATACAATTAGCGCAAGGGCAAGCTGATAA
>JAQYWP010000501.1 GCA_029379285.1 Rhizonema sp. PD38 | reverse complement strand
GTGCTCTTCCAGTGCGACTCAAACCTAATTGTCAGCCCCCGACTGCTGTATCAATGCTGATGATCAACGGTACAAATGATCGCTCCGTACAATATCAAGGCGATGGCGACACCCAGGAGCGAGGAGCACTGATTTCCGTCCCCGCAACAATTAACTTTTGGCGATCTCGCGATCGCTGTTCTGGATCGGCTCCAGTTCGATTGCTTCCTGGTGCTAATCCACGCGCACCCTATAAAGTCAAAACCTCTCGCTCCTCAGGTTGTAAAGATGGCTCAGAAGTTTTATTGGCAACTGTTGTCGGTGGTGGACATTCTTGGCCGGGTGGTACTACTGATGATGCCAGCCTCAATAAGTTCAACAATAAGCTTGGCTTTAACGCCAGTAAGATGATTTGGAACTTTTTTGAACGTCACAGCCTGCCTTAGTGCATTAAATCTTAAATGGCGAGCAAATAAGGCGATCATACTTTATCTTTCTAGCTGTGACATAAGTTGATCGCCTTATCTATAATTCAAAGTTTCCCCCTTTTTAAGGCAGGGCTGTTTCATTCCTTAAGGAGGGAGGGTTTGTCACTTGGCGATGAGATGTCTTGTATTTAGAGTATTCCAAGGAAAAAATGATCCAGAAAATTGGGATACTCAGAGAATAATCAGTGTGCAGTACGCTTTATGTCTCCAAAATCTCTCATTCAACTAACCGACAGCCTAAAGTCGTTGTATATAAAGACAGCACAAAAGCTATCAGGGAGCGATCGCAGACAGTTTATGGCGGAGGTAGTTAAAGGATTGGGACGAGGAGGAGCAACAATCGCAGAGCGGGAACTAGGATGGAATCGACGCACAATTCGTAAAGGAATGAAGGAGTTAGAACATGGAATGTCGATAGCTGATTCTTTTAGACTCAGAGGAAGTAAGCCAATAGAGCATAAACTACCAAACTTACTCGAAGATATACGTTCAATTGTAGAGCCTCAAAGCCAAACCGACCCAAGTTTTAATAGTACACGCTTATATACTCGGCTTTCAGCAACGCAAGTGCGCAGTCAATTAATAGAACTCAAAGGATACGCAGACGAAGAACTACCAACAGCAGAAATAATTAGGCAAAGATTAAATCACCTTGGTTATGGCTTGAAGAGAATTGCCAAAACAAAACCAATCAAAAAAATACCTCAAACAGAAGCAATTTTTAAACAAGTTAACGAGATCAATCAGCTTGCTGACAATGACCCAGAAACACTTAGAATTTCTATGGACGCCAAGGCTGGAATAAAAGTTGGGGAATTTGACAGAGGTGGAAAGACTCGTGTTAATACTGTTGCTTATGACCACGATTTTTCAGAATGCCCAACTTTAACTCCTTACGGTATTTTTCTACCAAAATTGGGTGAGCTATCTTTGTTTTTCGTTGAGTCGAACCTAACTGCCGATTGTATTGTGGACATACTTGAGCAATGGTGGATAAGCGTGAAAGAACCATGAGTGTGATATCCGTAAATTGGTGATCAACCAAGATAATGGACCAGAAAACCATTCTCGGCGAACTCAGTTTATGTATCGGCTCCTTGAGTTTGCCCACAAGTTTCAACTTACTATTCAATTGGCTTACTATCCGCCCTACCACAGCAAATATAATCCTGTGGAGCGAGCTTTTGGATGGCTAGAACAGCATTGGAGCGGTAGTTTATTAGATAGCCTTGATACTGTCCTACAGTTTGCTTCAACTCTCACCTTTAAAGATAAAAATCCCGTAGTTACTTTGGTTAATCAGGTTTACGCTACAGGGGTCAAACTTACAAAACTTGCAATGGCAGAAGTCGAAAAGCAGATTCAACGCTTACCTAATTTGAAAAAATGGTTTGTGGAAATACTTAGTTCTTCTGCTTAATATTTTGGATCATTTTTTCCTTGGAACACTCTTAGCGAGCGCAGTTTTGACATTTTGAACTGCGGATTAAGCAACTAAGCTAATTAGCTGGGCATTAAGTTCTAGTCCTAAAGCTTCGACCTCATCCATTAAATCTACACTGCTACTTTCTTGTAATTTGGTATCCGATGGAGTGGTACTAACAGACTTAGAAACTGATGAAGTCGAAATCAACCCACCAGCAATTACTTGATATCACTAAACGCGAATTAAATATAAGCAGTGGGAGATTCTATAACGGTACATGCCTATAGTAATGAGTTCCTAGCTGCTAAGTTTATAATGGAAAAAATTCCCTAATGTCCAAAGGATGCCCCTATGAGCCTCGACGAACTCATCCAGGCAGCTAATCAACTGAACTCTTCAGATTTGGATCGGCTCCTTCAGGAGGTCGTCATCCTTCGTGCCCACCGCAAAGCAAATGTCCTTCCATTAGAAGAAGCTCAACTGCTCCATAAAATTAACCAAGGTATCGACCCAGAACTCCGCGTTCAGTACCAAACGCTTCGCGCAAAAAAAGAAGCCGAAACTCTCACGGACACTGAATACAACACCCTGATCCAACTTAGCAATACTATCGAACAATTCGGTGCCCAGCGTCTCGAAGCCCTTGCCAACCTCGCTCAACTTCGTCAAGTCTCCCTATCAGAACTCATGGAAACACTAGGCATTCAACCTGTTACTTATGTCTAATAAATATGTTCCTGTGACACTCAAGCAACGATATAAATAACCACGGTAATTATTCTGGTTATAATTTTGGAAAATTTTTCAACAAATCTAGGGATAATTGCTGAATTATGCGGAGCCCACCCTACGAAAGAATATGCTTTTTCGGCTGCGATTTTTGCAATAAGGCTCTGGTGCCACACACATTGTACCCCAACCCTTACCTCATCCCCGCAAGCGGGGTGGGGCTCTTTAATTATAGGTGATTTGACGGACATGATATCATCTGTGTCAGCATAGACACCTGACTTCTTAAAGAAGTCGGGATCTGAATCTTATTAATTACCCATCCGTTGCTAACATCTCTAACAACTGCGGCTCTTTCAACTGTGCAATTCCTAACTCCTCCGCTTTTGCTAACTTAGAACCCGCATCTTCTCCCACAACCAAAAAATCTGTTTTTTTGCTCACAGAATCTGTCACCTTACCACCTGCTTTCTGGATCAATGTCTTTGCTTCATCTCGCGTTAAGGTGGGGAGAGTGCCTGTAATGACAAATATTTTACCCGTAAATGGAGACGCCAGATTTTGTGTCTTTGCTTTTTCCTGTACAAATTGCAACCCAACGGCTTTCAGACGAGAAATCAATGTTTGATTCGCATCAACAGAGAACCACTGGTGTACGGATTGGGCAATTTCAGCACCTATACCGTAAACAGTTTCAATATTTGCTTGATTCGCTTCTGCTAACTGTTCCACAGTGGGAAACTTCTCAGTCAACAATTGAGCATTCACACTACCAACGTGACGGATACCCAAACCATACAACACTCGTGACCAAGGTTGATTTTTTGATTGCGCGATCGCCTCCACCAATTTCTGTGCTAACTTTGTCCCCATGCGTTCTAACGCACACAACTTCTCTTCTGTCAAGTCGTACAAATCGGCAACGGAATGAACGACGCCTTTATCCACGAGTTGATGCACAAGTTTTTCTCCCATCCCTCTAATATCCAAAGCATCGCGGCTCACCCAATGTTCGATCGCCCCTTTGAGAATAGCTGCACAACTGGCATTAACGCAGCGAGTAACAGCTTCACCCATCTCTCGCACGACTGGTTGATTGCAAACTGGGCAATGAGTTGGCATCACAAAAGGTATAGCTTCAGCAGGGCGGAGTTCTGTGAGTACCCTCAGCACTTCTGGGATAATTTCCCCAGCTTTGCGGACGATGACTGTATCGCCGATGCGGATATCTAACTGAGTAATGCGATCGCTATTGTGCAATGTAGCGCGGGAAACAGTCGTCCCTGCAAGTTGTACGGGACGCATTTCTGCTAAAGGAGTCAGTGCCCCGGTTCGTCCCACATTCACAGCAATATTTTCTACACGGGTAGGTGCTTCTTCGGCTGCGTACTTGAGAGCGATCGCCCAACGGGGAAACTTTTGCGTAAACCCAAGCTGTTCTTGCAGCTTAAAAGAATTTAGCTTCACAACCACCCCATCAGTCATATAAGGTAAATTCAAGCGTTCCGTATCCCAGTATTCGTAATATTCTGCCACCTCATCTAAAGAAGAACACAACTTGCGGTTGGGATTTACTCGAAGCCCCATCTTCTGCAATAATTCCAACGCCTCCCACTGAGTATGAGCAATACTCGCATCATCTCTTCCTGGAATATGTAAAGTGTAAGCAAAGAAATCTAACCGCCGTTGCGTTACAATCCGAGAGTCGAGTTGTCTGAGTGTGCCGGCTACGGCGTTCCGAGGATTAGCAAAGACGGCTTCACCTGCTTTTTGCCTTTCAAGGTTGATTTGTTTAAAAACGTCCAATGGCAAAAACGCCTCGCCTCGCACTTCTATCCTCTCAACGTTTTCTAGCTCTTCTAAATGTAACCGCAGGGGAATAGAGCGAATTGTTCGGACATTTTGAGTGATATCTTCACCCATCACCCCATCACCTCTGGTTGCCCCTCTAATGAGAATACCATTCTCATATGTTAACGCCAACGCCGAACCATCTATTTTCAGTTCGCAGACATACTCCGGAGACGTTGCTCCAGTCTCTACATGTCTCCCCCAACGCCGATCCCAAGCCTTTAATTCCTCAACGTTAAATGCATTTTCTAAGCTGTAGAGTGGAATGTTATGGCGTACCGAGGTAAACTGCGTTGCAGGTTTTTCACCTACTCGTTGAGTTGGGCTATCCGGCGTGACTAACTCTGAATACTCAGTTTCCAACTGTTGCAATTCTCGGTACAGTTGGTCATAAACTGCATCCTCCATGATCGGAGAATCAAGGGCATAGTAAGCATAGCTAGCTCTTTGTATGAGTTGGCGCAGTTCTTGAACGCGCTGTTTAACTTCCAAGTTGATCGGTTCCATGACGTCGTTCTCAATCAGCATTCATTTACGAGTAGGGTGCATTACAGTTAGACTTTACTTGAGAGCGCTGTAACGCACTAATATTTAAGTAAGCAGATACGTTACACTAGTACAGAACGGCGGAAATAAACCAACCATCTGAAATAGGTAAAAAGCTTACATGCGTTCATTGTTCGGTCTTTTTACTTTTGTCTTGTTGTACTAGGTTAACTCACCCTACTCATAACTCATAGCTGACTGAAATTCAACGCATCCAGTCTTCTACTTCATAGAGAAAACGTGTCTCGCCAACCAGTTTGCGATTTGCAGAAGTGCTTTGGACAAAAACAATGTATTTTTCCAAGTTGCTTGGCTTGATGCGGACAGTCGCACCCATTGGTAGTCCCAACATCTCTCTTGCTGATTCTCCTTCAAACAAATCGCCTGTTGTCCGCTCCATCAAAATAATTTCTTTATGTCCTTGGATAGTTTCAGTTTTCGTAAATTCGTAGAAACCCCGCCCGACTTTGAACGTTAAACCATTTTCTAAAACAAACGCTTTGATAGAAATATCTTGCTCAACGTCTAACACCTGGAAACGCCCAGGTGAAACTGCTCGTAAATCAGCGGCTGCGTAATAAGATGTTTCTTCACGCTTCATCATTGAGTTAAATATTTGATTTAACCCACGACTCATACGCCCTTGGTGAATGACTTCTTGTTCGTAGGCTTGGAGTTGTTCATTGGAAGATTGCTGATAGCAAACTGCTAAGAACAAATCAGTAACGTAGGAAAACTGATCTAAATTGACATGAAAACCGCCAGATTTTTCAGCAAGTTCTTTATAAAAAGGAGTTGCATGGGAGCGATTGAGGGCTTGTACTCCATAAACCATAATTTCTTTATCAGCCAATTTGTCAGCTTCTTGCCGCCAATTCAGCTTTTTGGGATTGTGTGCTGGCGGATGGGGAATATCATCACCAATTAACACCAGTGATTTAGAAGCTGAATTTGACCAAGACAGAGATTGTGCTTCATGTAATACTAATTCATAACACTCAGGCGCATCTCCTCCACCAGTTGGTTCTACATTTTGTACAAAATCACAAATAGCATTAACATCACTAGAAAGGTCAAACTTTTTTGTGACATAAGTTGATCCCTCATCACAATAATCACCATGTGCAATGATACCAATTCGAATCAGGGTAATTTCATTAATCAGTCTGGTGACTGTTTCTTTAATTTTTCGCCTGACTTGGGTAAGGCAAGGATACATACTTCCGGTAGTATCAAAGCTAAAAACAACTTCGATGTTGCTGCTGGACATAAATTTCCCCTCCTTAATTTACTGATTTTGACTCGTTGAGCCTTGAACGTGGCGCAGGTTTCAGAAGCATTCCCGTGATTTGCGTACTCAGAATTTGCTCAATACATAGTTCCCAGATTCGAGTTCAAAATTTACATACCTTGTACATGATGACGCTGTATAAAGATAC
>JAQYWP010000500.1 GCA_029379285.1 Rhizonema sp. PD38 | reverse complement strand
TCTTCTTTGATTTGTCAAGTTCGGATTATACAAAATTAGATGAGCTTACCCTGCTTCTTTGACCGCACCAAAGTCTATTAAGTAATACTTTTTATCCTGATTACGACATATAATATTCGAGGGTTTGATATCTCTGTGGATCACCCCTTTCGCACGAGCATCACTATAATCATGAGTATACTTTAAGACTCCTAAAATCTCTTTAAGAATTTCTAGAACTTCGGCTTCTGAAAAGCCTTTTCCCTGTTTTTTTCGCTGTTCTAACTCCTTCAATAAATCATTGCCTTCAATATATTGCTGCACTAAGTAAAAGAATTTTTGCAGTTTCCTCGAGTTGTTAACAGATGGGGACATAGTTTGGTAAGGTGTGAGATTGAGGAACAAGCTATAAGAATGGTAGGAAAAGTAGGAAAAGCAGGGAGAGCGATCATAATTTTCGGAACCATTGCTTACAGGCACATCATACTAATTCCCTAAAACTTTGCTACACATCCAATATCCTGTAAGGGCGAACAGCCCCTACTTGAGAATTGGTATCATTCTAGAAAACTTGCGTATAGCTAAAAATTTACCAGCAGAAATGTAATAAAAAGTAAATACTCTTTTTTGGGTTGGAAAATTTCCTACTTTTCCCTCATTCCACACCAGTCATCCCACGTGATACCGTTTCACTTTAAAGTTGATACAAATACTTTCCTTGCTGAGTGTAAGATTACCGTTGCAATTTTTTCTCCCCCTCTCCCTAAACGGTAATCTAAGAAAGCGGGTTCTCCTACGGAGTACGGGCGGTTAGGGAGTGGGCAGCAGGAGAGCCTGTAAGGACAGAATTAGAAACTTATCAGCTGTATCAAGCCTAAGCGTGAATGGTATGATATCTAGTCAAGTATCTGTGTCGGAGCTACGAGAGGGGCACAATTTTCGCCGTTAAGCCTATCGTGCTTGGCTATGTAGCTTGAATTACATATATCTTTTAGCAGATGCGAACCAAAAATTGGCTCAATTATTTTTGATTTATCCCTAATTTATAAGTTTTGCATGTTACAGAAAATTAAGCAAGCTGATAAATTTGCGGTATGTCGCGCTCATCGCAAACTTAATTAGAAAAGTTGGTAATTAGTACAGGCGATGAAAAAACACAATGAGCTAAGATCACGCTAAAAAGCGATCGCTCAGTACCAAATTGTCATTTCTTTACAATAACGCTCATAACCCATAAATCACCACTATAGCCAGTTTTAAAGGATTTTATATGCCAAGAAGTAAAATAGAAACCAATCTCCATGCATCTGTCCCAGAGCCACAGGGCACTGATCGCATCACAGCCATTCAATCGGAGATTCATGTATTGGAGAAAGCGATCGCCTCTCAACAAACCAAAATTAAAAAACGACTTGAGGAGATTCAGCAATTTGAGCAAGCATTATTAATGATTCAAAAATTCCCAGATGTTGAATTTTCCCCCACTTCGCCTGTCGCAAATATCAAGCAATTGATAGAAAGCCAAACGAGCTTGCTTAAAGCACGCGCGAAGGAGGACATATTGCGGCGATCACTTGCTACCGCTAGGCAATCTTTGCCAGACGAGCGAGCGCACCTCACCAAATTACAGCAGGAATTGGCAAAAAAACAGACAGATTTAGATTGGGAATCTAATTACAAGCATCTTGCACCAAAGTACCTTTCAAGTTACAATTTAAAATTATCTCCAGCAAAAAAGCAAGAGGAATTGCTTGAATCTTTAGAATCGCAGATCGCGCAATGTGAGCAAGATGTAATCTACTGGCAGCAGCACGCGAAAAAACCTCGCTTTTCATTGCCGGCGATGGCAGATCCAGAGCGATCTCTCCTAAGCGCGCTAGTTCGGCTGGAGCAATTGCAAAAAGCCAGAAAGAAAAGACAAACGCAACCAATGCCCCCACATCCAGATCCTTTGCAGGATGAAGGTTTTAGGCAGCATGTTCGCCATAGGGTAGCTATAGATAGCGCTGTTGGTGATTTTATGCAGGCACAATCGGATTATCAGAAAGCGCTCGATAAGTTTCGCGCGATCGCACTCCATCATGAGCCTGCACTAGATTTTCGATTATCGCAATTAGAAAATCCAATGAAGGTGGCGATCATTGATGACAAAATAATTTTGAAAAGCTAAGGGCAGATTGCAATACATACAGAAGATATCCTCAAATTCAGGCTATGCGATCGCCAGAATTTAGGTAAAGTAGCGGTATGAGTATCTTGTAAAATTATGACTTCAGGCGATTTAGTACTTGTTGCAGGTGGTACTGGTGGAGTTGGGCAACTTGCGATCAGCGATTTGTTAGAGAAGGGTTTTAAAGTTCGTATTTTGACTCGCAATGCGGTAAAAGCCGAAAAAATGTTTAATAACAGAGTAGAAATTGCGAGTGGTGACATACGTGACGCAGCTACACTTCCAGCGGCGATGCCGGATGTCACAAACATTATATGTGCTACTGGAACCACAGCGTTTCCCTCGGATCGATGGGAGTTTGAAAAAACCCCCAACTTGATTGAATGGGTTCAGTTATTTCTTGATTCCAAAAAGAGTGAAGCAAAGGCAAAGAACAGTCCTTCAAAGGTGGATGCACAAGGTATTATTAACTTGGTAGCAGCAGCACCTCGCAATTTGAAAAGGTTCGTTTTCGTATCTTCCTGCGGAATTCAACGCAAGGATAAGTTGCCTTTCAGCGTTCTCAATGCATACGGCGTACTTGATGCCAAACAAAAGGGTGAGGAAGCCATCATCAGTTCGGGATTACCGTACACCATTATCCGCCCAGGACGTCTCATTGATGGTCCTTACACTTCATACGATCTCAACAGCCTTCTCAAGGCAAAGACAAGTGGCAAGTCTGGTGTAGTCGTGGGTACAGGTGATACACTTGTTGGTCAAACGAGCAGGATTGATGTAGCCGCAGCCTGTGTCGAATGCCTCCAAAACCCTGCTTGTGAAGAGCAAGTTTTTGAGTTGGTAAACTCCGGATCGAGAGCATCCGCCATTGATTGGCAAACTCTTTTGGGCAACCTCAGCAAGTAAGATGAGATACAAGTTGTTTATGATAATGATTATTATTGTATACAATGATTTTCTGATATTTTATCTTCTGGAAGTCTCTTTAATGAATGAAACTGTGACTCAATTCTTTGATTGAAGTATTGCCATTAACGTACCTCCTTAAAGGTAACAGTGTATACACAGCAAAACCCGTCAAAAGACGATTGTGCTTCTTTTGGATTCGTCATATGATCTGCGTGGTGAAACTTACGTACTGTACAAACTTCTAATGTTGCGAATCAACGTTAAAACTGTCGGGGAAAACTTCTCCCGACATATTTAATGGAAATACATACTTTCAGGCTTTTATTAATTATCCGAGGAGCAGTAGCAATCACCTAAAAAGTATCGAAAAATCAAGGTTAAATGCCTGAAATCAATACCTCATCTTTGCTATCTACTGTCAACGCGTAAGTCCTATTTATGTTATTGGTTCATGTGAAGGTACGAATGTCAATCCTCCCTCCTCTTAATACGGTGATTTTGAACTTAAGAGCGTGTTTTAAGGTTTACCTAAAACTACCGTGTCAAAAAGGTTTGAGATGCGCTTATCTTGGTTAGTGTAGCAGTATCTCAATAAATATTAGAGTCGGGTTAAATATATGACATTGATGTCCTTGTCTAATTTCAAGTAAAGGTGCTTTAATAAATTGGATCAACAAGTATTTACAAAGTTTTTTTATAAAATTCTTATCTAATACTTAGGTTTTCATTCGTTTATATTTAAATTTATAAACTTTACAAGGATGAGACTCTTCGGTTTTAAGCAAAAGAAAAAAACATGTATAGTGATCGCATTCCTGACCAACATTGCAGCGTTAGACAACGCAAAGGTGGTTTTAACATCTTGCCAGAATGTCCTTGAAGAGTACTTTAGTCATCATCAAAACCTTAATAGCTAGATCGAAGGAAGATTGTTCTACAACTAGAAACGTAGACAATATTAATAACGATCCCTTTGCTCTACATGAGTTTATCTCTCACCTTTTATCTTCGGAGAAATTAACACTACAGCGATCAAAAAGCTTATTACCATTGGGCACGATGCCAGTAATCAGTAAACACCTTATGTATCAATAAGTACTAAATTTTTCTAACAACAATCTACGTTTAATTGACCAAGTCATTTTTGTCAATAATCCTATGAGCTGTCTACTATTTTTAATTGCCATGTTAATTCAATATCCTTGGTTGAGGATATTGAATTAACATGGCAATTTTCTTACAGAAACACTTTGCGAACATTTTCAAGCTCAATCGAGATGACATTCAAAATGACATTTTTGGTATAAATGGATTAGTGTTTGATGACATCACCCATGACCTTGTTTTGAAACAAAAGGACAGAGAATTTTTCTATGTGGCAAGTTGGCTCTGAATTGTTGACATTTTATTTTATTCCTCATGGACATTGCTATCTTTGGAAACCAGATTTAGTTGGGCTACACACCATCTCTGACGCACTCATTGCCCTATCTTATTACTCTATTCCCATTACACTCTTCTACTTCGTTCGCAAGCGTAAAGATTTACCTTTTATTAAGATTTTTCTGCTATTTATTGGATTTATCGTAGCTTGTGGCACTACTCACATAATGGAGATTTGGACGCTTTGGCATCCAACTTATTGGCTGTCGGGATCAATTAAAGCGCTAACAGCAATAATATCGGTATTTACAGCCGTACAACTTGTCCCCTTAGTTCCAAAAGCCTTAGCACTTCCTAGTCCGGCTCAATTAGAACGAGCAAATCAGGAAATCAAACTCTTAAATAAAAAACTCACAGTAGAAAATCTCCGAATGAGTGCTGAACTAGAGGTGACCAAACAGTTGCAACAAATGATTCTGCCCAAATCGGAAGAATTAGAAATTGAAGGGCTTGATATTGCTGGATACATGGAACCCGCCGATGAAGTCGGTGGCGACTACTACGATGTGCTATATACTGACGGAGTTACTACCCTTAGTATTGGTGATGTGACTGGACACGGATTAGAGAGCGGAATTCTGATGGTGATGACCCAAACTGCCGTGCGAACCCTCAAAGAAATACAGGAGTATGACCCAGTGAAATTTCTTGATGTCCTCAACCGCACTATATACAAAAATGTGCAGCGGATGAACTCGGAAAAGAATTTGACATTGGTTGTGCTAAATTATTCAGAGGGCAACGTAAGCATCAGTGGACAGCATGAAGAAACCCTGATTGTTCGTAACGACGGAAAGATCGAACGTATTGACACAATGGATCTCGGCTTTCCCATTGGACTTGATGATGACATTGCCAATTTTATTAGCCATGTGACAGTAGAGTTACAGCCTGGAGAAGGCGTTGTTCTTTACACCGATGGCATTCCAGAAGCCTATAATATCCACAAGAAACAATATGGCCTTAATCAACTATGTGAAGCGGTTAGCCAAAACTGGCAAAACTCGGCACAGGTGATTAAAAATGCAGTAATTACCGATGTTAAGCGGCACATTGGTAAGCAAAAAATGTTTGATGATATTACCTTGCTCGTGCTGAAGC
The DNA here is from genome assembly GCA_029379285.1 of Rhizonema sp. PD38. GTDB lineage: Bacteria > Cyanobacteriota > Cyanobacteriia > Cyanobacteriales > Nostocaceae > Rhizonema. Next base: position 859 of record JAQYWP010000500.1, on the reverse strand, counting down.
GACAGGTTGAACAGCCTGATTTGGTAAGCGTAGATGAGAAAAATAGCTCTTGATAATTTAGCTTAAATTTCCAATGTAGCTCGAGTAACGGAGTGCTTATCCGGCGGAGATTGCGTTGAATGCTCTGCATTCTAACAATGCTTGAATCTAGGAACCCTCATCAACATGAAACTCAATTACGAATAGAACTGAAAAAACGATGGCACAGATTTTTGGCGATTTCATCGAACAATTTCCTACCGATCACGACTCACTTGAACTTACATTTGCCCCAGATTCTCGCCCAATTAAACAGCGCTGGCGTAACAACCGGCTATCAGCTCACTTTCTCGCTAGCATTATTTCCGAAGAATGGGAGCGCAAAATCAATTTACTGAAGCGCAGAGTGCAGCGTTTACACCAAAAAATTTCTAATCCTCAAAGTGAAGAAACTCGGTTAGATGACTATGTGATGGAGCTGAATCGATGGTTACGGGAACGGTTTAAAGAACCCCGACAAAAGTGGCAGGAGCCACAAGTTTTGGTCAAAGGAATCGAAAATATTCAGGGGATAACTTACGTTCAGTTTAACCTGAATTTCTTTGTTGATGATATTAGGTTAGAAAACGGTCGTCGGGGTGATCGCATCAGTAGCCAGATTTACGAAGAGGTTGTGCAATACCTCAAGAATAGTGCCACCCAAGTTATCGAAAAACAAGCAAGCTCCAATACAAATATCACTGTTCAAAGCGATAACTTGTAAAGTGACAGCCGCGTCAGTATATCGAGCATATGTCAAAAAGTGTAGTAAGTAGTTGGACAAAATTAAATAGGGTCTGCTGAAAAAGTCAGAAAGAGCAAGATAGGGATTAATTTAGTT
>JAQYWP010000499.1 GCA_029379285.1 Rhizonema sp. PD38 | reverse complement strand
AACATACGCTCCCCCAGCTTTCAGAATACCCAACAACCCGATGACCATTTTTATAGACTGTGAGATACAAATGCCGACTAAAACTTCTGAACCTACTCCTAATTTTTGTAGGTATTGTGCTAGTTTATTGCTGCGACTATTCAACTCTTGATAAGTGAGTTGCTCGTTAGCAAATTTTACTACTATAGAATCAGGATACTGCTGTACCTTTTCTTCAAACAATTGATGGATACACTTATCTTGAGGATAATCTGCTTGGGTATTATTCCATTCCACCAATACCTGATGTCGCTCCACGTCACTTAATAACGGTAAATTTGCAATTCGTTGTTCTGGATTTGCAACAATACCTGACAACAGAGTTTGAAAATGTTTCAGCATCCGGCTAATGGTGGCTTGTTCAAACAAATCTGTGTTGTAAACTATTACGCCTCGCAAACCTTCAGAATACTCCCAGTTTCCACCCGATAAGCTCCTAAAATCTTCCGAACACTTCCACAGATGCAGTTCTAAATCAAAACGCGTTTTTTTCAAATCAATATTCATAAAGCTAGGTACTAATCCAGGCATTTCTAGGGCTGACATTGGCGCATTCTGGAAACCAAATACTACTTGAAATAGCGGATGGTGGCTCAAGTTTCGCTCTGGATGAAGTTCTTCAACTAACTTTTCAAACGGTAAATCTTGGTGGCTGTATGCTCCTAAAGTTATCTCCCTGACTCTACCTAATAGTTCTCGAAAAGTCGGATTTCCAAATAAATTGCTACGTAGCACCAAACTATTGACAAAAAAACCAATTATTCCTTCAATTTCGCTACGGTTACGGTTAGCAATTGGCGAACCTAACGCGATATCTTCTTGGTGTGTGTAGCGGTAAAGTAACGTTTTAAATGCTGCCAGTAGTGTCATAAATAAGGTGACATCTTCTCGCTGTGACAGATTTTCTAATGCATCAATTAGCTTTTTTGGTAATTCTAGAAATTGTGTTGCTCCTTGATAGTTTTGGATAGCGGATCTTGGTTTATCAGTAGGGAGATACAGTATGGATATGCCGTTTAATTGCTCCCGCCAGTAAGCTAACTGGGTTTGGAGTAGTTCTCCTTGTAGCCACTCGCGCTGCCAGTGAGCAAAATCGGCGTACTGAAGAGGCAGTTCTAATAGAGGAGAAAGCTGATTTTGTGTAAAAGCTGCGTACAGCGTTCCCAGTTCCGAAATCAGTACCCCCATAGACCAATCGTCGCAGATAATGTGGTGCATATTCAGTAATAGAATATATTCTGTCTCGGAAAGGACGAGGAGTATGACTCGCAGCAATGGTGTGGAAGATAAATCGAAGGGATGTTCTATCTCTGCGTTAATAATGCACTTTGCTTTAACCTCTTGTTCATCAACTGCTAATTCCTGGAGGTTTACTACAGAAAGAGGGATTGTTAAGCTGGGTGCGATCGCCTGTAGAGGTTGCCCATCCAACACCATAAAAGTGGTGCGTAAGGTTTCGTGCCGACGCACTATTTCGTTAAAAGTCTGTTCTAGTGCGGCTAAATTTAGCGAACCTGTCAAGCGAATTACTGTTGGCACATTGTAGATAGAATTGCCGGGGATCAATTGGTCAAGAAACCATAGCCGTTGTTGAGCAAAAGATGCTGGAAAGACAAAGACTTCTTCAGAAGACATATTGATCCTTATTTTAAATTTTGTGCTTTCTCAATACAAGCTCTTAGCTGTGTGGCAAGCACTTGGATATGGGGTTTTCTCAGCATAGTTAGGTGATTGCCTGGAAGATGATGAATTTCTGTTCCTCCCACAACTAGCTGATCCCAACCCATACTCGGATCTTCCTTAGCAATGCTTGATTGAACATTTGTTCTGAAAAGATGAATTCGTTTAGGGTAGGCTTGCGGAACGTAGTTGAGAACTGCTTGGCTATTGGCATACAAAACACGAAGCGTTGGACGAATTGCTAACTCGCTTAAAAGTCTTAACTTAGATTCTTCAGATATAAGGTTGACTGAAGAGGCAGGGGAGCAGGGAGCAGGGAGCAGGGAGCAGGGGGGACTTAGGACTCCCCTGCCCGAAGGGTTTCAAGCCCTTAAATTTATTTATGCTCACTGGAAAAATATTTATTTCGAGATGCAAGGCACGAGAAATAATGCGTCCAAGTTTCAAGCCCCGACTTTCCGGTATGGGGTTTTCTCCCCTGCTCCCTGCCCCTTGCCCCTCTGCCTCTTCCTTGACTGTGGCATCCTCTTTCAGGATGAGGTGAGGGAACATATTTGTTTGGAGCGATCGCAAGAGCGACTCCCAAAAGGAGTATCGCACAATTTTAGGAAAATTAGTCAACCGAGAAGTGAAACTGTGAATTTCATTCTTAGTGATAGCGATAATTAGATATAAATAATCGAGGAAAAAGGGCCATATATATCGCGCCACTGTAGTCAGCATAAACTTAAAACCATCACCCAAAGAAGGTATATTGCCCGGAATTGGTGCTAAAGTATCAAGCATAGCAAGTAGAGCCACTTCTTCCCCAGACTTTTGGAGTTGTTGAGCCATTTCAAAAGCAACCCAACCTCCAAAAGACCAACCTCCTAAATAATAAGGGCTTTTGGGCTGCACTCTACGTATTGCTTCAATGTAGTGAGCAGCCATATCCTCAATACGAGTTAGTGGAGAACTTTTTCCATCAAGTCCAATGGGTTGTAGCCCATAAAATGGTTGATTTGTTCCCAAATGATGAGCTAATTCGTAATAAGGAAAGACAACACCAAAAATTGGATGGACGCAGAAGAAAGCTGGACTTGAACCAGCAGGTTGAATCGGAACTAAGGGAGACCACGGGAGAGAATCTGCTTTTGAGGATAAAGAAGTTGCTAAACTTTCAATTGTTGGATTTAAAAATAAGCTAGATAGCGGCAATTCGCTCTCAAACTGCTTGTGTATCTGCTTCATGAGGCGTACAGTTAACAGCGAATTTCCTCCCAAGTCGAAGAAGTTATCGTAAATACCCACACGCTCAACATTCAGGACTTCAGCCCAAATTTTTGCTAATGTTGACTCGGTTGCAGTACGGGGAGCAATAAATGTTTTATCTGTTAAACGGCTAGCAGGACTGTCGAGTTCTGTTAGCGCCCAACGATCCACTTTACCACTCTTGTTTAGCGGCAAAGAATCCAGCACTACAAAAGCTTTTGGCACCATGTATTCTGGTAATTTTTCTTTTAAGAAATTACGTAGTAGAGACGCGAAATTTTGAGTCTCCACATTGGAAACAATATAAGCCACCAAATACTTATCACCAGATACATTCTTTTTAGCAATTACTATTGCTTTTTTTACATTTTTATGCTGAATTAGCACTGTTTCAACTTCTGACAACTCAATGCGGAATCCATGAATTTTTACTTGATGATCGATGCGACCCAAAAATTCAATATTACCGTCTTGTCGAGCCCGAGCTAAATCACCCGTCTTGTAAAGTCGCACGCCATTTTTATCAGCAAAAGGATTAGGAATAAACCTTTCAGCAGTTAATTCTGGACAGTTAATATAGCCTTGTGCTAATCCCTCTCCGCCTATGTATAATTCGCCAGTAATTCCAATTGGTAAAGGGTGGAAATGCTTATCTAATATATAAATTTGAGTATTAGCAATAGGGCGACCAATAGACGGTTTTTCACTTATATGATTAATCTCTGTAACGCTTGACCAAACCGTTGCTTCAGTAGGTCCGTAAGCATTAAAAAACCGACGCTGAGAGTTCCACCAACGTTTTACAATATCATCGGTGCAGGATTCGCCTGCACAAATCATAGTTTGCAATGCTGGAAGTGATTCTGTAGGTAGGATTGCTAACACTGCTGGCGGGAGGGTGACGTGAGTAATAGCTTTTTCTTGCAATAATTGGAGCAAAGGTTGTCCGGGTAGAAGGGATCCTTTGTTTGCTAAATAAAGAGTTGCTCCCGTTCGCAGTGCCATGACAATCTCAAAAATTGAGGCATCAAAACTCAATGATGCGAATTGCAGAATGCGGTTACTCGGTTGCAAGTTGAAAACCTTAATCTGAGCTTCTGCTAAGTTTGACAATCCTCGGTGCTGAAGCAAAACACCTTTAGGCTTTCCGGTTGAGCCAGAGGTATAGATAACATAAGCTAGGTTGTCATATGTTACGCAACTAGTAGGATTTTCTTGGCTGTGTTGTGTAATAATTGCCCAATCTTCATCTATGTTAACGACAGACAAGAGATCCACCCAACTCACGCTCCTCGCCTCAACTTTGGGAACCAAATCCAGGTGAGGCAGCGCTGCGGGAGGGTTTCCCTCCGCAGGCGACTGCGTTAGCGTAGCGTTAGCGAGTCCTCTCCCAAGGGGAGACGCCAAAGGCGAACGAGCGTCACCCGTTAGCGCAACGTTAGCGAGCTTGCGAGCGTCAGGGCGCTGGCTCCTCTTAAAAAGGGGGGCTAAAGAGGAATGAGTAAGCAAGACTGATATTTTCGCATCTTCTAGCATGAAGTTAAGACGCTCTTGAGGTAGGCTCGGATCTAAAGGCAGGTATGCTCCACCCGCTTTGAAGATCCCTAATAGGGCGATGATCATCTCTGGTGATCGCTCTACGCAAATGCCTACTAAAACGTCAGGGACTACCCCCAATTTTTGCAGGTGATGTGCAAGTTGGTTAGCTCGGATATTTAGTTCGCGATAAGTTAACTGCTGTAAGTCAAATACTACTGCGTTCGCGGAGCGTGCGCTAAGCGCAATCGTATCGGGAGTTTCCTGCATCTGCGCTTCAAATAACTGATGAAAACACTTGTTCTCTGAGTAGTGTCTTTTTGTGTCATTCCAATCAATTAATAACTCTTGTCGTTCTCGCACAGTCAGCAATGATAAATCTGAAAGACGCTGTTCTGGATTAGCGATAACGCTTTCTAGCAGCGTTTGGAAATGTCCTAGCATCCGGGTAATGGTTGTATCATCAAATAAATCGGTGCTGTAAACCATTTGTCCTTTCAAACTTTCATTATCCTGCCACAGATGGAACTCTAAATCAAGCTTTGCAGTTTTGCTATCGAATTCAAATAGCGAAAGCGTTAACCCTGGTAACTCTAGCGCTTCGATGGGAGTGTTTTGCAGGCTAAATGCAACCTGAAAAAAAGGATGATAGCTCAAATCTCGTTCTGGATGCAGCTCTTCTACCAGCTTTTCAAAGGGCAAGTCCTGATGGCTGTATGCTCCTAAAGTAACCTCTCGCACTCGATTCAATAATTCTCGAAACGTCGGCTTACCTGAGAAATCTGTACGTAGCACCAAGCTATTGACAAAAAAACCAATTAGTCCCTCTAGCTCGCTACGATTACGATTAGCAATGGGTGAACCTACTGTAATATCTTCTTGCTGCGTGTAGCGATAAAGCAAAGTCTGAAATGCGGCAAGCATTGTCATGAACAAGGTAACGTCTTCTTGGTAGCTAAGTGCCTCTAACGCTTGAGTTAAGGAACGTGGTAGCTCTAGAAATTGTTTTGCACCCCTGTAGGTAGGAACTGCTCGTCTTAGTCGATCGCTGGGGAGATTCAGCACCGAAATCCCGTCTAATTGCTTTTGCCAATAAGCTAACTGGGTTTGTAGGGGCGAACGAGCGTCAGGGGCGTTTGCCCCCACTCCTTGCAGCCACTCCCGTTGCCATTCGGCAAAATCTGCATATTGAATGGGTAGTTCTGGCAGGGGTAAGGTAGACATGGAGTCAATAGAAAACTCTGTCGGAGTGTTTCCCGCAGCAGGCGACTGCGAACGAGCCTCAGGGCTTGTCGTTAGACATCGCTTATCCTCTGCAAAGGCTTTGTATAATACCCCTAGTTCTCTAATTAGCACTCCAATTGACCAGCCATCGGCAACAATGTGATGTAGATTTAGCAGCAGCACATATTCTGCTTCATCCAGTTGTAGCAGCTTTACTCGCAGCAATGGGCCGATGGTGAGATTGAAAGGATGTTGAGCCTCTGCGGTTGCGATTCGCCGCACTTGTGTCTCACGTTCAAGGCGATGGAAATTGCGTAGATCTATTAGGGGAAGAAGTATGGTTAAGCTGGGTGCGATCGCCTGCACTGGTTGCTGTACCATAACAAACGTAGTGCGTAAGGTTTCGTGGCGACGTACAATTTCGTTGAATGTCTGTTTTAAGGCAGTGAAGTCAAGGGAACCTGTCAGGCGAAGTGCTGTTGACACGTTGTAAAATGGATTGCCCGGTGCTAATTGATCGAGAAACCACAATCGCTGCTGGGCAAAAGAAGTGGGAAAAACGAAAACCTCTGTTTCTTCAGAAAAATTAAGTTTTTCATCATCTGTGAGACTGAGAATAGACTGGCTCATAAGTAAAAAGTAAAAAGAGAATCCTCATAATTAAAATTCGGGGATTTTACGCTCACCTTTTTTTCTCGCGAAGTCTGTCGGATGGAAGATTCCATCCGACGAGCTTCGCG